>NZ_DBMAHT010000025.1:0-24199 GCF_057866825.1 Mailhella sp. | reverse complement strand
GAACGCCACGATGGCCTGCACGAGCAGGGTGATGCGCCCCATGTGCGAAAGGCCGATGACCATGCCGCTGAAGATGACGCCCATCCAGTACAGCTGGGTCTGCATCCAGATGATGGCGGATTTTCTCATGAAGGGATCGTCCCATGCCATGCAGGGCGCGACGGCGGTGATGATGAGCATGATCCACAGGCAGACGCGCAAAGGCAGATAGAAGCGGCCGTAGCGCACGGCGGGATCGTCGGGTTCACCCATCTGCTTGAGCTGAGCGAAGACGGCGCCGAGAATGACGGTGCACAGCGGGAACAGAACCAGCGGAAACAGGCCGGACGTGGAGCCGACTTCGCCGGGAATGGCGGCCACGGCTTCGCTCATGACGCAGCATGCGCCGGCGAGCCAGGCAAGGAGTCCGCAGACGGAACACTTCATGGCCGACAGCGCGAAGACGAGGAGCAGCGCGCAGCCGATCTGGGCGGCCAGCATGACGCCTTTGCCCGCTCCGCCGAAGGCGACGAGCGAGGCTGCGACGGCAACGGCGGCGCTCACGGCCGACGACTGCCAGGTTCTCGCGCTGGGGGAGCTCCCATGATGGTCTTTCCACCAGGCGAAAAATGCCAGCCCCGTGCCGAGCTGCGAGAACACGGTGAAGAAAACAAGCGGCCAGTTCGTAATCATGGGAAACTCCTGCATGGGTGATGTATGCGCGCTGGATATGTAAAAAATCCGCTCTTCGCTCTTCGATAAAAATAATTTTTGCATGCTGCGTCAAGTCATTCTCTGACGAAAGATGGTCATACGAAGAAAATTCTGTATGAGCGGACGGAACAAGGACGAGAACTGACGTAAAACGGGCGAATGTTGTTTGAAGAGGCGGAATCTTTGAGAAAATATACAATAATGAAGGGAAGAAAGATGCTCAGAAGATGAAAGCAGGATGATGCTGAAAAGAGTGCTGTGTCTTTTGAAGAAGAGCCAGGAAGAGCGGGCCCCGGAATAGTGTTTGAGGTCGTCTTTGTACTAAAAAGAACATATCGATGCGCGGCTTTTCGATGCTGTTTCAGAGAAATTGGGGAAAAATACGGCGGATCGGGCGCCCGGCGGCATGCAACCGTGACGCGGCCGGGAACCTTTTACGGAATGTCGCGGAGAAAATGGGCCCGTTCGGAATCACTTGCAGTGACGGAACAATGACGGAGAGCGAAAACACGAACGTCGCCCGCAGATGGTGCGGAGGGCGATGCAGGGCGCGCTTGTGTTCCGCAGGCGGAGCGGAAGCGTTGCGGAGCTCTGACGGGATGGCGCCTTGCCGGGAAAGTTTGCGCGGGTGATTCGGCGCGAGGCGGCCCGGTCGGAAAAGACGCGGCCCGGCGCAACCGTGGAGAAAACGTGAATCCCGGCAGTTATGGAACTCGTTGGGGGCAGGCGCGGTCGTGGAGGGAAGCTTCTGCCGCTGCTGACCTGCACATATCCATGAAGTTTTCAGACGCGGATGCGAAAGGGCGGCGGCCCGGTCTGTTCCGGCGGTGTTTTCGCGCACAAGTCAGCGGCGAGGGCCGGGGGGAGAGGTTGGGGGAAGAGCGCGCCCGGAGTCCTGCTCCTCGGAACAGGGAGCCGGGCGCTTCTGATGAAGCACGATCAGGCCGTGGTTCTCTCTCCGGCCTGGAAGGACTGAACAAAGCCGATGATCTGTCCGGAAAGGATGACCGTCAGCAGTGAGTAGCCTATGCGTTCCAGGGGAATATAGGAAAGGGAGAGCAGCAGCACGATCAGGTCGCTCAGAAGATAGGGCCAGCGGATGTTCCAGCCCGTGACGTGTGAAATGCTCATGGCCAGGGCGTCGTCGCCGCCGGGAGCGCCTCCGGCCCGAACGCACAGCCCCACGCCTACGCCGACAAAGAGTGCTCCGAGCACGGAGGCCGTGAGCGGCATGTCGGCGAGCTGGGGCCACAGGGGCGGAAAGAGTTCAAAGAGGGCGTAGAAGAGGGAAAATCCTCCGCCGGCCACGAGGGAATAGAGCACAAAGCCGCCGCCCATGAGCTTCCAGCCCAGCAGGTAGCAGGCGGCGTTCATGACGAGACCGGACCAGGCGGGAGAAATGTGGAACCAGTAATGCAGCAGCAGCGTTGCGCCCAGAATGCCGCCCTCCGTGACGCCGGAAAGCGCGTGGATGTTGTAAAGGCCGAAGGACAGAATGGCGCTGCCTGCGAGATTGAGCAGGCACAGCCTGGGAGAAAGGGAAAGAGACACGGTATGCTCCTGTGTTTCGGATGTGCGGAAGCCGCTTCAGCGGGAAGCGGAGCTGTGCGGCGAAGAAGCCGTGACCGGGAAGATCCGGGAGTCCGAAAGCGCACGCGCATGTCGCGTCGGCGGGAGGCAGAGAGCGGAAACGGGGCGGAAAATGACGGCGCGCACCGAAAGAGCGGGCAGGGCCGCAGCAACGAGCCCCGCAAGGGCGGGCTTCGGAACCAGACCGAAGGGCTGATTCCTAGAGATGGCTGCGCCAGTGCCGTTCGGCGATGGTGGCGAAGAAGATGCGGGCAAGTATCCGTCGAGTATGCATGGAAAGAGGATAGCCGAGTCTCAGAGGGAAGGCAAGCCGGGGCGGAAAATATCGGGCAAGGTGGGGAGCGCGGACGCGAAAGGATGCGGCGCGCTTTGCCGTCAGACGGCGGCGTGGGCGGAAATCAGGCCCGGACGGCCGCCCTGTGGGCCCGGTTCAGCAAGGTTGCAGGCGCGGGTGGAGATGCGCTCCGGCGCGGGAACCTGGGCCGGGGCGACGAGGGGAGCGTTCGGGCAAAGTCTCACGGCGTCGTTCTTGCGCATGGCGCGGCTTGCTGATATCACCGAAAGAGCACGCTCCCTTTTCGGGAGATTTTTTATTTTTTCTATCATATCGCTTGTTACTCATGGATAAAGAATCGCTGCTCCGTAGAATGGAAGAGAGCGCCGGTCTCACGGTGTGCCGTGCCGGGTCGGCCTCGCTGGCCCGTCTGGCGGTGGAAGCGGTGCGGGCCGGACGTCATGCGGCCATAGCCGTGCGCAGCCGGGACGCGCTTGCCGTCATGCGTGGTCTGACCACGCTGTTTACTCCCGAACTTTCCGTGGGACGCGCCGGCTCGTCCGACACCTCGGCCCGCGGTCAGGCGGAACGTCCGCTCTGGGAGAGGCCGTGGGTGTTTCTGCCGCCGTTCAGTCAGCGTTCGCTCAGCCGTGAGGGCTGGGCGGAAAGGCTGGCGGTGCTGTACGCCCTGCGGTCGGGAACGGCGAAGGGCGTGGTGTTTACGGCGGACAACCTGATTCCCGCGCTGCCGCCGCTGGATTTTCTGGACAGTCGCGTCATGACCGTGCGACGCGGGGAGGACATTGCGCCCGAGCTTCTCATGGAGCAGCTCGTGGAATGGGGCTATCAGCGCGTGCCCATGGTGGCGCACGCGGGCGACATGGCTCGGCGCGGCGATATTCTGGACGTGCTGCCTCCGGGCTATGAAAAGCCTCTGCGCCTGGAATTTTTCGGCGACACGGTGGACGAAATGCGCGTGTTCGACTTTGTCACGCAGCGATCCGTGGGCCAGCTTGAGGAAGTGACGCTTCTGCCCGTGACGGCGCTCGGCAGCGGCGAGGCGTGGAAAAAAGGGGTGCGCGCGTTCTGGAAGGAGCGGGCGCGGGCGGAAGTGCTGAGCGAGCGTTCGCGCAATTCGCTCGAACACGCGCTGGAGCAGGACGACATGCGTCTTCTGCCGGGCAGCGTGCATGCCTCGGCCACGTTCCTCGACGACTGGTTTGCGCCGGACGCCATGTGCTTTCTGCCCGGACGATGCGAGCTGCGCGACGATCTGGAAGAAGCGGAACGCCGGTGGCGGGAAGACCTCCGCGTGCAGTCGGAGGAAACGAGCCTGATACAGCCGGCGCACATGGACGTGCGCGACGCCGACCTTGCGGAAAAGGCGCTGGAGAGTCGTCCGAGGCTGTATGCGGAGCCGCTCACCATGGGTTCCGAGGCGTCGGGCGAGGATCTTCTGGAGCGCAGTCTGCACAGTTTTGCCGAGCTCTTTCCGGGGCGCACGGAGCAGGATCGGCCGTGGCAGCAGCTTTCGGCCGGACTCAGAAAGTGGACGTCTTCGCACAGGCAGGTGGTGCTGGCCTTTGCGTCCGAGCGCGGACGGCGCAAGTTTCTTAAGCTGGCGGAGCAGGACGGCCTGCTGCCGAATCTCCGCTACGATCCGGAGGGGCGCGGACTTTACGCCGTGGTGGCTCCGTACCGGCAGGGCGCGGAGCTTGTGTGGGACGACTGCCTTGTGCTCGGCGAGGAGATTTTGCAGCCCAAGGCGGAAAGTTCGCATCGCGTGGCGTCGGGGGCGTTCCGCGGACTGGACAGGTACGACGATCTGCGCGTGGGCGATCTTCTGGTGCATCGGGATTACGGCGTGGGACGCTTCGGCGGCCTGCATCGCATGAGCCCCGGCGGAACCGGCGTGGACAACGATTATCTGCTGCTGGAATACGCCGAGGGCGCGAAGCTGTATCTGCCGGTGGATCGTCTTTCCGTGGTGCAGAAGTTCAAGGCCGACGGTCCGCCGCCCGCGCTGGACAAGCTGGGCGGCACGGCCTGGACGAGCAGCAGGGAAAAGGCGCGCAAGGCCGTGGAAAAGGTGGCCGCGGACCTCATGCAGATGTACGCGTGGCGCAAGGTGGCCAAGGGCTTTTCCTATTCGCCGGTGGGCGAGATGTATCACGAGTTCGAGGCGACGTTCGGCTTTGAGGAGACGCCCGATCAGGCCCGCGCCATTCAGGAAGTGTTCGCGGACATGGACAAGCCCGTGCCCATGGACAGGCTGGTGTGCGGCGACGTGGGCTTCGGCAAGACGGAAGTGGCGCTTCGCGCGGCCTTCCGCGCGGCCTGCGACGGGCGACAGGTGGCGCTTCTGTGCCCCACCACCGTGCTTGCGGAACAGCATTATCAGACGTTCCGCTCGCGCATGGCGGGCTTTCCCATCAACGTGGGGCTGCTCAGCCGCTTCGTGCCCCGGGCCAAGCAGACGGAAACGCTGAAGGCCGCGGCGCGCGGTCAGATAGACATTCTCATAGGCACGCACCGGCTGCTTTCCAAGGACGTGCAGCTGCCCAATCTCGGCCTGCTCATTCTCGACGAGGAACAGCGATTCGGCGTGCGGCACAAGGAAAAGCTGAAGGAGCTCAGGAAGAACGTGGACGCGCTCACGCTGACGGCCACGCCCATTCCGCGCACGCTTCAGCTTTCCATGTCGGGCATACGCGAGCTTTCCGTGCTGGAAACCGCGCCCGCTGAACGCAAGCCCGTGGCCACGGCCATCATCGACCGGGATCGCGGCGCGCTCAGGCAGGTCATGGAGCGGGAGCTCGCCCGTCAGGGGCAGGTGTTTTTCGTTCACAACCGCGTGCAGACGCTGCCGCAGACGGCGGCCATGGTGAAGGAACTCGTGCCGGACGCCCGCGTGGGCATGGCGCACGGTCAGATGGCGGAAAAGGAACTCGAAGACACCATGCACAAGTTCTGGCACGGCGAGCTCGACGTGCTGGTGTGTACGGCCATTGTGGAATCGGGGCTGGACTTTCCCCGGGCGAACACGCTCATCGTGGATCAGGCGCAGATGTTCGGTCTCGGACAGCTCTATCAGCTGCGCGGCAGGGTGGGGCGCTCCGACAGACAGGCCTATGCGGTGTTCGTGGTGTCGGATGTGGAACATCTGCCGAGTCTGGCCCGCGAGCGTCTGCGCATCATTCTGGAAATGGACTATCTCGGCGCGGGCTTTCAGGTGGCCATGGAGGATCTGCGTCTGCGCGGAGCGGGAAACATTCTCGGCGAAGCGCAGTCCGGGCACATGGCCCGCGTGGGACTCGATCTGTACCTGGAAATGCTGGAAGACGCCGTGGCCAGGCTCAAGGGCGAAGAGGAGCTGCTGCGCACGGAAACGGAAATCAATCTCGGCATACCGGCGCACATTCCCGATTCGTACATCGAGGACGCGCACGAGCGGCTCAAGTACTACAAGATGCTCTCTTCCGCCACGGACGCGGCGGCCAGGGAATCCGTGGAAATGGAGATACGCGACCGGTTCGGCCCGTTCCCCGAGGCGCTGGAAACCTTCCTTGCTGTGCTGGCGTTCAAGGGCAGGGTGAACGAGCTCGGCGTGGCCCGGGCCGATCTTCTGCCCGACCGCGTCCGCGTCACCTGGGCGGACGGTCAGAAGAAGGTGCAGCCGGAAGCCATCGTGCGTCTTGTCATGGCGCACAGGGACCGCATTCACCTTCAGCCTCCGGCGACGCTGGAGCTCTCGCTCGGCCGGGAGGGCGGCATGGCCCGCAGGCTGGACGAGGCCGGAGAGCTGCTCGGAACGCTGCTTGCGGGCGGCGAAGGGCAGGCGTGAGCGCCGGGGCGGCCGGTTCGCCTGCCGGGCGGAAGCCGCGATTTCTGCTGCGAAGTGCGCAGGGCGCGCTTTTGAGAAAATAACGCGCCGCCCTGCGCTGTCTCTGCGGCGAAGGCAGGCAGGATTGCCAGCAAAGACGGCCGATTGCGCGTTGTGTCCGGAGGGCGTTCTGCGGAGAAAATTGCTGCCGCAGAACGTTGCCAGTGCTGAAAAAACAGGCTATAAACAACCGACATAACGAACATCAGGAGTGTGCTGTCTTGCGTACCCTTTTCATATCTCTGGCATGTGCGGCTTCTCTTCTTTCCGCACAGCCGGTGTTTGCGGTTCCCGTTTCCCGCATTGCCGCGGTGGTCAACGGCGACATGATTACCGTTCGCGAGCTCGACAAGGCTCTTCAGTCCGAACTGATCGCCCAGAAGCTCGATCCTGCCAAGAATCCCCAGATGGCGGCCGAAGTCCGCAAGGCCGTTCTCGACAAGATGATCAACGACAAGATTCTGCTTCAGGAGGCGGAAAAGGAAAAGATCGACGTCTCCGACGCCGATGTGGACGCCGCCCTCGACAGAATCATCAAGGACAGTCAGCTTTCCCGCGACGTCTTTTTCAAGCAGCTGGAAAAGGAAGGCGTGACTGAAAAGGTATTCCGCGACAGGCTGTACGTGCAGCTCGTGTCGCAGCGGCTCATGAGCCGCAACGTGGTGAGCAAGGTGGTCGTGACGGAAGATGAAATCAACGACTACTACCGCAAGAACATGGCCGGATTCGCGTCCGGTCGCGCGCGGGTGGCCATGCTCGTCTATCCCGTGGACGTCGATGCGGACAAATGGGCCGCGGACATCGCGTCGGGCAAGATTTCCTTCCGCGACGCGGTGCGCGCCGTGTCCATAGGCCCGAACCCGCAGGACGGCGGCGACCTCGGCTTCATGAATCTTTCCGACATGGCCCCCGGCATGATGGAACAGATTTCCATGATGAAGAAGGGCGACGTTTCCCCCGTGCTTTCCATGAACGCCAACAAGGCGCAAATTGCTCTGCTTGACTTTGAAGAGGCGGAGAACGTGGATCACAGCAGCGCTGTGCCCGATCCGCAGACCGCCATGCGCATTGAACAGATTCTGCGCCGTCCTCGTCTTCAGGAGCGTTTTCAGCAGTACACCGCGCAGCTCCGCGACAAGGCGCTCGTCGACATCCGTAAATGAGGCGCACCATGACTCTGGCAGAACTGGGAGCAAGGCTCCGCGAGGCCCGCGAGGGCCGCAATATGACTGTGGCCGACGTTGCTGATCGTCTCAAGATTCCTACCCGTATTCTTCAGGGCATAGAAGACGGTTCGGACAACGTGCCCCGCACCGTGTACGTGCATCATTTTATCAAGGAATACGCGCTTCTGCTGGGCTTTGCCCAGGACGAGGTGACGGAATGGCTTCACGGACTGGAAGGCTTTGAAAACATTTCCCGTCCCGTGATTGCCGAAAACACCACCTACACTTCGGTGAAGCCCAGCCTGCTGCCGGTCATTGTCGGCGGCGTGCTCAAAATCGTGCTGGTGATCGCTCTCGCCAGCGGGGCCTACATGGCCTATCTGCACTTCTTTGCCGCGCGCGACTACGAAAAGACGACGACAACCGGCGAGCAGGCCGCCCCGGCCGCGCCCATGCCCACCTGGGGCACGTCTGCACCTGCGCCCGTGCCTGCAGCTCCGGCTCCTGTCGCCCAGCCTGCGGCCCCCGTGCAGCAGTCGGGCGAAGCGGCCGCCGAGACCCAGCCTGAACCCGCCCCCGCCGCGGAGAGCGCCGCGCCCGTGCAGGCCACGCAGCCTGCGCCGTCCACGCAGATTCTCCAGTCCGATGCTCCCGCCGTGACGCAGGGAAGCGCGGTTTCCGACGCGCCCGCCGATCCTGCGGCCGACGCCCGGCCCGTGGCGCTGCCCGAGGGCATGCATCAGGTGGAAGTGGTGGCCGACTCCGGCGACTGCTGGATGGGCTTTGAACCGGACGGCAAGAAGCAGCAGCGCACGCTCCGCAAGGGCGATACGTTTTCCATGACCTTCCGGGATACTCTGGTCATCCGTCTGGGCAACGCCCGGGCGGTGCGCGTGAGCTACGACGGCAAGGAGCTGGATCGCTCCACCTCGCCGCGCGTGGTGACCATGAGCTTCCCTCCCGCTGCGGAGTAGGGGAAGGCCGGAAACTTCTGAATGCAATGCGGCTGCGCGGTTTTTGGGCGCGCGGCCCGCGTTTGAACTGTGTTTGACGGAAAGGGAGCGGCGAAACGGGCGGTCTGCCCGGCGACGAGCTCCTTTTTCCGTTGCTGAGGCCGGAAAGAAGGCCAAAGAGGCGGAAGCGCCGTGCTTTCGCCTGCGGTTTTTCGGCGGCTCGCCGGGAAAATATTGCGGTGCGGCGCGACTCGCGAAGATGGTGTTTTTTTCCGCGTCGGGCGGGAAAAGACGTATCGGGCGGGGCGCAGCGTGCGGACTGGCGCGACGTGCCCGGCCGGCGCGAGGTCGGAATGGTTCGGCCTGAACCTGCCGCAAAGCCGTTGCGCTGCGGCGGCAGCTCGGCCGCGTTGCTTCTGGAAAAACGAGCCTGCCGCAGGCGGGTCGCGACGTTGCAGGGCGCTGCCGCGCACCGGAAACCGGAGCGCCCGGCACGGCTCTTGGTTCGGTTCGGGAATGTTGCCATGCTGCAGTGGACTGATGACGCGCTGGTGCTTCGCGTCGGAAAGTTTCGGGAAGTCGATCTCTGGGTTCGTCTTCTGGCCCGGGAAAAGGGGCTGGTGACGGCCTTTGCCTTCGGCGGCAGCAGAAGCAGACGGCGTTTTACCGGCTGCCTCGACGCGTTCAATCTCATCAGGGTCAGCGCGGGCTACTCCCGGGACGGGCGTTTTCTCAACATGAGCGAAGCCACGCTTCTGGCCGGGCCCGAACGTCTGCGCCGCGACTGGCGCAGGCAGGGCATGGCCGCCAACTGCGTGCGCTTCATGGAGGCCATGGGCGTTCCGCCGGACAACGCCGGGGCGAGCTTTTCGCTCATGCGCGGCATGCTGGAGCTTCTTGAAAAGGAGGACGACGTGCCTGCCGTCATGCCGGTGCTGTTCCGTTTCCGGCTGGCGTCGGAGCAGGGCTACGCGCCGCAGCTGCATGTCTGCGCGCGCTGCGGACGCCCGCTTGAGGCCGAACCCGACGTGCATTTTCTGGTGGGGGAGGGCGAAGTGTGCTGCTCATCCTGCCGGCGTCCGGGCGACATGAGTCTTGTTCTGGGGCAGGAAGCTCTTGACGTACTGGGTAAAGTGAAGGAATACTCACCGGAGTCATGGGGCAGGCTGCACCCTTCGCCGGAAGGCGCAAGGCAGGCCGCGCGCCTTATCGACGCTTTTGTGCGATATCATCTCGGACTTGAATGGGGTAACGGCCGGTTCAGGTCCATTTAGCGGCGCGGCACGGGCAAACGGGGATTTTTCCGCGCGCCTTCGCGCATGGGAAGCAAGGCCAATGGCTCCATTGGCGAACTTCAGGAGAACTACATGAACTTTCAGAATGTTATTCTGACCTTGCAGGATTACTCGGCCAGACAGGGCTGCGCCGTGGTGCAGCCGGTGGATCTGGAATGCGGTGCGGGCACGTTCAACCCCTCCACGTTCCTGCGCGTTATCGGACCCGAACCCTGGAAGGCCGCCTATGTGGAGCCTTCGCGTCGTCCCACCGACGGCCGTTACGGCGACAACCCCAACCGTCTGCAGCACTATTTTCAGTTCCAGGTCATCATGAAGCCTGCGCCTGCCGATCCGCAGCAGCTGTATCTCGACAGCCTGAAGGCTCTCGGCATCGATCCGGCCGTGCACGACATCCGCTTCGTGGAAGACGACTGGGAATCCCCCACGCTCGGCGCCTGGGGCCTCGGCTGGGAAGTGTGGCTCAACGGCATGGAAGTGTCGCAGTTCACCTATTTTCAGCAGGTGGGCGGCATCGATCTTTCTCCGGCCAGCGTGGAACTCACCTACGGCCTTGAGCGCCTGACCATGTATCTGCAGGGCGTGGAGTCGGTGTACGACATCAAGTGGAACGACTCCATCACCTACGGCGACGTGTATCATCAGAATGAATACGAGCAGTCCTGCTACAACTTCGATCAGAGCGATGCTGACATGCTGCTGCGGCATTTCAACGACTACGAAAAGGAATGCCTGCGCCTCATCGACGTGAAGCTGCCTCTGCCCGCCTACGACTACTGCCTGAAGTGCTCTCATACGTTCAACCTGCTGGACGCCCGCGGAGCCATTTCCATCACGGAACGCGCCGGGTACATCGCCCGCGTGCGCACGCTGGCTTCCGGCGTGGCCCATCTCTATGCCGCCCAGCGCGAAGCCATGGGATATCCCATGCTGAAGAAGGGGTAATCCATGAGTCATTTTGTTCTTGAAATAGGCGTGGAAGAACTGCCCGCCCGTTTTCTTGCCTCCCTTGAACGCGAACTGCACGACCGCTTCGCCGCCCTGTTCGGAGAACACGGCCTCACGTTCGATTCCCTTACCGTGAACACCACGCCCCGTCGCGCCGTGGTGCATGCCCGCGGTCTGCTTTCCTCCACGCCCGTGCGCGAGGAAGTGGCCCTCGGCCCGTCCGTGAAGGCCGCCTACGACGCCGAAGGCAATCCCACCAAGGCCGCCCTCGGCTTTGCCCGCGGTCAGGGCGTGGACGTGTCCGCGCTGTTCCGCCAGGAAACGCCCAAGGGCGAATACGTGGCCGTGAGAAAGACCGTGGGCGGCGTGTCGGCTTCTTCCATCATTGCCGAGTCCGCGCCTTCCATCATTGCTTCTCTTCCCTTTGCCAAGCGCATGCACTGGAGCCCCAGTCATTTTCTGTTTGCCCGTCCTCTGCGCTGGGTGGTGGCTCTCATGGACTGCGACGTCATTCCCTTCACCGTGGCGGACGTGCAGTCCGGCCGCATGACCACCGGTCATCGCGTCCACGGCCGCGGACCCTTTGAAGTGGCCTGCGCCGACGACTTCGACAGGGTGATGGCCGAAAAGTGCGGCGTGGTTCTTTCCGGTGCCGCCCGTCGCAAGATTGTTGTGGACGGCGGCAACGAGCTGGCCCGCAAGGTCGGCGGACACATTCTGTGGAAGGAAAGTCTGCTCGACGAAGTGCAGGGCCTGTGCGAACATCCCGAGCCCATTCTCGGCGATTTTGATCCTTCCTTCCTCGAACTGCCTTCCGTGGTGCTGCTCACCAGCATGGAAACGCATCAGAAGAGCTTCGGCGTGGCCGGAGAGGACGGCAGGCTTCTGCCGCACTTCCTCACCGTGGCCAACCTGACCTCCCGCGAGCCCGAGGTGGTGAAGAAGGGCTGGGAGCGCGTGCTGCGCGCCCGTCTTGAAGACGCCCGCTTCTACTGGAACACCGACATGAAGGCCTCCTTCGACGTGTGGAAGGAAAAGCTGGATCACGTCATCTTCCTCGGACCTCTCGGTTCCATGGGCGACAAGTGCCGTCGTCTTTCCGAGCTGTGCCGCTGGCTGGCGGAACAGCCCGGCGTGAAGCGCGCGGCCGAGGTGAATCCCGAATCCGCCGCCGTGGCCGGCCGCTGCGCCAAGGCCGATCTCGTTTCTCAGATGGTGGGCGAGTTCGACACCCTGCAGGGCATCATGGGCGGCATTTACGGACACAAGATGGGCCTTGATCCCGTTGCCGCCGACGCCATTGCCGAGCAGTATCTGCCCGCCGGTCCCGACACCCCCGTGCCTTCCACCGATCTCGGCGCGCTGCTGTCCATGGCCGACAAGGCCGACACCCTCGTGGGCTGCTTCGGCCTCGGCAACATTCCCACCGGCGCGGCCGACCCCTTTGCGCTTCGCCGCTGCGCGCTGGGCATTGCCCGCATTCTCATTGAAAAGGGCTACCGTCTTCCCGTGGAAGAGTTCTTTGCCAAGGCTCAGTCGCTCTACAGCGACGGCATCCGCTGGAAGCTGGAAAAGCCGGAAGCGCTGGCCAAGCTCAACGACTTCTTTGCGGGCCGCGTGAAGAATTACTTCCTCACGCAGGGCAACGACACCCTGCTCGTGGAAGCGGTGATGAACGCCGGATGCAGCGACGTGTGGGCCGCCTCCCGCCGTCTGGCCGCTCTGGTGACCGAAAGCGCCAAGCCCGGCTTTGCCGACAACGCCCAGACCTTCAAGCGCGTGGCCAACATTCTGCGCAAGCAGGGCGCGGGAGTCACGGGCGAGTACTGCCGCGAACTCCTTGCGGAAGAGCCGGAAACGGCGCTTGCCGACGCCCTCGACGCCATGACCGCCCGCTTCGACGAGCTGTGGGCGCAGGACCGTTTCGACGAGCTTCTTGCGCTCATGGACGGCGTGCGTCCTACGGTGGACGCCTTCTTCAACGGCGTCATGGTCATGGCGGAAGACGAAAATGTGCGCGCCAACCGACTGAATCTGTTGCAGGTTCTTCTTTCCCGTATGGGCAGACTCGCCGATTTCTCGGCCCTGCAGATGTAGGAGTTGCGCCTCCCCTTGACAGAAAGCGTCAAGGCGCATAAGAATAATCGTTCTGGCAATAACGGGCGGCGTCTGTCTGCCGCCCGACAACGTATCGCATCACACCCCGACAGGGGTCATCATTCTGGAGGATTCCCGTGGCCAATCATGCTTCCGCCATCAAGCGCCAAAAGCAGAGTGTCAAGCGCAACGCCCGTAACCGCGCCGCCCGTACCCGCATCAAGAACGTGGTGAAGGCCGTGCGCGCCGCTATTCAGAAGAACGACAAGGTCGCCGCTGAAGAAGCTCTGAAGACCGCTACTTCCACTGTTTCCAAGATCGCCGGCAAGGGCATCATTCATTGGAAGAACGCTTCCCGCAAGGTTTCCCGCCTTGCCAAGGCCGTCAACGCTCTCGACGCCTAAGTTTCGTTTTTTCAGAAAACGCCGAAAGGGAGAAGGTTTGTGCTTTCTCCCTTTCGGCGTTTTGTTTTTTTTCTGACTGCCTGCGGACGCCCCCCCCTCGAGCCGCCGGAAACGTCCGTCTTTTTTCATCTGCCGTTTCCTTCCTCATCTGCAACTGGTTCGGCGCCTTGCCGCTGCCGATGGTCGTCAGCGTTTGTTTCGCTCCTGCTGCGGAAGTTTTGCGCAATCCGCGTTTTTTTGAGCTCTTTTCCGCAGGCGCTTTTTTCGTCGCTCTCAGGCCTTGCCGACGTTTTCATTGAATGTGACTGCGGTCATGGCTGAAACAGGAAAAATCTTCTATGCTTGGCTCCTTGCGGAGGAGAATGCCGACTGCGCGTGCAGGGCCCTTCTCATTCCGGTATGTCCTATTCATCTTTCAGGAGTGAACTATGGCGGAGACTGGAGATGCTTCCCGCGACATGCGGGAACGGCTGAGCGCGTGTTTTCCCGAACTTCTTGCCGGGGACACGGAGAGACTTGCCTCCGCCACGAGGCTTTCTTCCTACGCGAAAGGAGAGTGGATCTGCGTTGAGGGAGACGCCGTTCCCGTGACGTTCTGGCTGCTTTCCGGCCACGTGGGCCTTCTCAAGGGCTCCGCGGCGGGCAAGAACACCGTGCTGCACGTTGTGCGTCCGGGGCATTTTCTGGATCTCTACGGCGTGTTCGGCGGCGGCATCTCCTTCATTTCCGCCCACGCGCTCACGCCCTGCGTGGTGCTCGCCATGGAAAACCGGGTGCTTGGCGCGCTGCTTTCGGAAAACATAGGCCTTGCCCAGCGCGTCATGCGGGCGCTTGCCATGCGTCAGCGCATGTTCATCAACAAGATAGCCGTGTCGCAGGGCAAGATTTCGGTGCGCCGCCGCGTGGCGGGCTGGCTTCTGCACAAGGCCCGCGTGGACAAGACCTCCGTGCTTGAGGACGTCATGACCCGCGAGGTGCTGGCCGGACTGCTCGGCCTGTCCCGCGAAAGTCTCAGCCGGCAGCTGAGCCGCTTCGTGCAGGAAGGCCTCATCCGGCTGGAGCGCAGAACCATAGTCATTGAGAATGAAGAGGCGCTGCGCCGCTGTCTCATGGAAAACTGATATGCGCGTCTGCATTGTTTACTCTTCCCGCACGGGCAACACCCGCTCCGTGGGGGAATATCTTTCCGGGCGTCTTGCCCTGCCGCTGTATTCCGTGGAAAACGCTCCGCGCTCCGGCTACGACGCGCTGGTGCTCGGCTTCTGGACCTGGCGCGGCGGCCCCGACGAGGCCATGCGCGCCTTCATGGAAACCCTGCACGGGCAGAACGTGTTTTTTTTCGGCACCATGGCCGCCTTTCCCGATTCGCCCCATGCCGGGCGCTGCGCCAGACGCGCGCAAGCGCTGCTGGAGAGCCGGGACTGCCGGGTGCTCGGTCATTTTTTCTGTCAGGGACGTCTTGATCCGCAGGTGCTTGAGAGAAGCACGCATCCGCGCACGCCCGAACGCATGGCCCGTCTGAACGAGGCGGCAAGGCATCCGAACTCGCAGGACTTCCGGCTTGCGGAAGAGAGCGTGCGGCGCGCGCTCCTGCGTCTCGGGCAGGCGGCCTGACGGAAGACGTTCCGAATTTCGGCGCTCGAAACGGGGCCGCGCGGGCACGATGCGTCGGAGCTTCGCGCTGAAGCCGCAGAGTCGAGGAGGCTCGCTGCGCCGAACTGCCGGGCCTGCCGCCACAGGGGAGTGAGGCCGAAACGCTGCACTCGTGTCTTACGCGCCTGCGCAAAGGCGTTTCGGTTTTGCAGGCGGCAGGCTTCCGGCTCGGATGCCTCTTCAGCCTTGCGGCGCAAATCTGCCCCTTGAAAAAATCCCCTGTTCGGGCACAATGTGCCTCGCGCTGGAAACGCGACGAGGTCCGTTTCCGTCTTTCTTTTTTCGTGCAGCGAGTCAGGGGACATGTCCGAACAGCTTTTTCAGCTTCATTCTTCCTTTGCGCCCACCGGGGATCAGCCCGCCGCCATCGACGAACTTGTCGCCAACCTGAACGCGGGCATACGCGATCAGGTGCTTCTCGGCGTTACCGGTTCCGGCAAGACGTTCACCATGGCCAACGTCATTGCCCGCACCAACCGTCCGGCGCTCATTCTTGCCCACAACAAGACGCTCGCCGCCCAGCTCTACGGCGAGTTCCGCGCGCTTTTTCCCAAAAACGCGGTGGAATATTTCGTTTCCTATTACGACTACTATCAGCCCGAAGCCTACGTGCCGTCTTCCGACACCTACATCGAGAAGGATTCGGCCATCAACGACAACATCGACAAGCTCAGACACGCCGCCACCCACGCGCTTCTCACGCGGCGCGACGTCATCATCGTGGCCTCGGTGTCGTGCATCTACGGCCTCGGTTCGCCGGAATATTACGCCAGACTCATCATTCCCGTGGAAGAGGGACAAAACGTCTCCATGGAAAGCATCATCAGCCGTCTGGTGGACATTCAGTACACGCGCAACGACTATGACTTCCACCGCGGGACCTTCCGCGTGCGCGGCGACGTGTTGGAGATCATTCCGGCCTACGAAGACGAAAAGGCCCTGCACATCGAATTCTTCGGCGACGAAATCGACGCCGTGCGCGAGATCGATCCGCTCACCGGCGAGGTGCTGGGACGCATTTCCAAAACGGTCATCTATCCGGCGAGCCATTACGTTTCCGACCGGGACAACCTCGTGCGCGCCATGAGCGACATCCGCGACGAGCTTAGGGAACGTCTCGTGCAGTTCAAGGAAGGCGGCAAGCTCCTGGAAGCCCAGCGGCTTGAGCAGCGCACCCAGCTCGATCTGGAAATGATGGAGGAACTCGGCTACTGCAACGGCATTGAAAACTATTCCCGCCACCTCGACGGGCGCGCGCCGGGTGAGCCGCCGTCCACGCTGCTGGATTACTTTCCCAAGGATTTTCTGCTGTTCGTGGACGAATCGCACATGAGCATTCCGCAGGTGGGAGCCATGTTCAAGGGCGACCGCTCGCGCAAGAACACGCTGGTGGACTACGGTTTCCGTCTGCCTTCGGCGCTGGACAACCGTCCGTTGCAGTTTGCTGAATTCGAGCAGCGCATAGGGCAGAGCATTTTTGTTTCCGCCACGCCCGGACGCTGGGAACTGGACCGCAGCGCGGGACTCGTGGTGGAACAGGTCATCCGTCCCACGGGGCTTTTGGATCCGCCGGTGGAAATCCGCCCGGTCAAGGGGCAGATGGACGATCTGCTCGGCGAGTGCAAGGCGCGCGCGGCAAGAGGCGAGCGCGTGCTCGTCACCACCCTCACCAAGCGCATGGCCGAAGACCTCACCGAGTATTTCAACGACATGGGCGTGTCTTCGCGCTATCTGCATTCGGACATCGACACGCTGGAGCGCATCGCCATCATCAAGGCGCTGCGCGCCGGAGAATTCGACGTGCTCATCGGCATCAATCTGCTGCGCGAGGGCCTCGATATTCCCGAAGTGTCGCTGGTGGCCATTCTGGACGCGGACAAGGAAGGTTTTCTGCGTTCCACGGGCGCGCTCATCCAGACCTTCGGCCGCGCCGCGCGCAATGCCGACGGCCGCGTCATTCTCTACGCCGACAAGGTGACGCCGTCCATGCAGGCCGCCATGAGCGAGACGGAGCGCCGTCGCAGCAGGCAGATCGCCTACAACGAAGAGCACGGCATTGTTCCGCGCACCGTCATCAAGGCGCTGGAAAATCCGCTGGACAATCTGTACGGCAAGGATGAGGATGGCGCGACGAAAAAGGGTCGGGGCGGCAAGAGCGCCGACAAGAAGGGCAAGGGCGGCAAGACCGGAAAGGGACGCAAGGCTCAGGCGGCCGCGGAAGAGACTCCGCATTCTCCGGCAGATATCGCAAAGCTCATCGAGGAGCTGGAAAAGGCCATGCGCGCGGCGGCCAGAGAGCTGGAGTTCGAGCGCGCGGCCGAGCTGCGCGACCGGGCCCGCGCCCTGCGCGAGAGACTCTACGTCAGCGGAGAAGAGGAAGAAGGGCAGAACTGAACGCCGTTCTGCGCCGAAGAACATATCCTGGTTTTCCGGGAACCGGGCCGCATCCGCGCGCCCTGCCAACGCACAGCGCATCTTGCGCTCGGGGGATTATCATTCCATGGCGGAACACAAAAAGAATTTTTTCAGCGGCATGCACGACGGCATTCCCATCGCGCTGGGCTATTTTGCCGTGTCGTTCACGCTGGGCATAGCCTGCCGCAACATCGGACTTTCGGCCTTTGACTCCACGCTGATGAGCTTCACCAATCTGACGTCGGCCGGGGAATTCGCCGCGCTCGGCATCATGGCCGCGGGCTCTTCCTTCTGGGAAATGGCGCTCTCGCAGTTCGTCATCAATCTGCGCTACATGCTCATGTCCTGCTCGCTCTCGCAGAAAATGGCTCCCGAAACGCCCATGTATCACCGGCTGCTCGTGGGCTACGGCGTGACCGACGAAATCTTCGGCATTTCCGTGAACGTGCCGGGCAGGCTCGATCCCTTCTATGTGTACGGCGCGGTGAGCATCGCTTCTCCGGCCTGGGCGCTCGGCACGCTGTTCGGCGTCGTGCTCGGCAATGTGCTGCCTTCGCGCATCGTGGTGGCGCTCAGCGTGGCGCTGTACGGCATGTTCATCGCCATCATCGTGCCCCCGGCCCGCAAGGATCGTCTGCTCGGCATGCTCATTCTCGCGTCCATGGCCCTGAGCTGGATTTTCGCCCGTCTGCCCCTGTTCAGCGGCATTTCCGGCGGCATGAAGATCATCATTCTCACGGTGCTCGTTTCCGGCGCAGCGGCCTTCCTCTTCCCCGTGGACAGAGGTCTCGCAGGCGACGGCCCGAAAGACGACGGCAGAAGCGGAGGCGATCATGCGTGACACCCTTATTTACATTGCCGTGATGGCGCTCGTGACCTATCTCATCCGTGTGCTTCCCCTCACGCTCATCCGGCGCGAGGTGCACAACGTCACCATTCGTTCGTTCCTCTATTATATTCCCTACGTCACCTTGTCTGTCATGACGTTTCCGGCCATACTGGATTCCACGGGCAGTCCGATTTCCGGCTTTGCCGGTCTTGCGGCGGCCGTGGCGCTGGCCTGGTTCGGCGCCAGTCTGTTCAGCGTGGCGGTGGCGGCCTGCGTGCTTGTCTTTGTGGTGGAGCTGTTCGTCTGCTGAGTTCGGCTGCCCGCAGATCACAGTCCGGCGATAAGGTCCGTTGCCGGAACGGAGGGATTATGGGCGAAGCCGTCTTTCATGTCGTCAATCGCGAGACATGGGTCAGAAGAGCGTATTTCGACTACTATTTCAAGACCATCAAGTGCCGCTACAATCTCGGGGCCGATCTCGACATAACGAATCTTCAGAGGTTCAGGCGCGAGAGGGGGCTGAAGTTTTTCCCCGTCATGCTGTACGTCGTCATGCGTGCCGTGAACGCGCATGAGGAATTCCGCATGGCCTTCAACGAGCGGCATGAGCTCGGCTTCTGGGAGGAACTGTGCCCCTGCTACACGCTCTTTCACCCGGAAACGGAAACCTTTACCGACATCTGGAGCGAATACTCCGGGGATTTTTCCCGCTTTTACGCCACGGTGACGGAAGACATGGAGCGCTACCGCCACGTGACGGGCAGGATCAAGGCGCGCGACGGGCAGCCGCCCAACATCTGCCCCGTATCCAACGTGCCGTGGCTGACCTTCACGCATTTTGCGCAGGATTCCTACGCCGAAAGCGAATTCTTTTCGCCGCTCATCAAGTTCGGCAAGTATGAGCAGCGCGGCGAAAAGCTCGTCATTCCGGTGTCGGTTTCCGTCAGTCACGCCGTGGCCGACGGCTATCACACCTGCCGTCTCATCAACGAGATGCAGGACATGGCGCGAAATCCGGAGGCGTTTTTGTCCTGAGCTGCGGGCGGCAACGGCCGCGCGGCCAAAGTCCGCCGTTTTCGGGCGTCATGCGCGTCTTCATCCTTTCATGGGATGGGGACGCGTTTTTTTATCTTTTCGGGGGATGAATGAGCTGGCCCTTGTCGTCGGCAAGGCCCTGAAGAAGAATGCGGTTCTTTTTGTCGAAGAGCAGCACGGCGAAGGCGGCGTCTTCATAGTATATGCCGAGATCCCCTTCAAAATGCCAGCGGCGCGGCAGGCGGAGTCGATGGTCGCCGAACGCCGTTTTTTCCACGGTGAGGGCGGGCCCGGCAACAAAGCTGCAGTCCGTTCCTTCCAGAAAGCCGTCCGGCAGAGGACTCGCGGTTCCGTGTGCGTCAATTTCGAGCGGCAGACAGCCGGGGCCGATCGGACCTTGCGGCAGACAGCAGTCTGCCTCGTAGTGGAGATCCATGGAGTCGTCGAGCATGAAGATCTGTCTGTCCTGCGGTTTGAGCGGAAGCAGCACGGGTGTTCCTTCGTGAAGCAGATGCAGTCTGTCCCAGATGAAGGCGGAAAAAAACAGGGTCAGAACTGCGGCGCACAGGGCAAAGGGCAGAGCCTGCCGCAGAAGGGGAGCGTTCGGGATGTCGGAAGCATGGGAACTGCGGGAGAAGGCGTGATTTTTGTGTTCCATCCAGAGTCCGGCGAGAAGCAGGCAGAGACCGGGAACCCCCAGAGACAGGATTTTGGAGCGGAAGGAGAAGGCCGGCACGTAGTACAGCACGATGTTGTTTATGATGAGGGCCAGAGCTCCGAAGAGAAGCATGGTTCTGTCGATGGGAGAAGGGGCGTTGTTTTCCTCGGCGCGGGGCCACGGTCTGAGTCCGCCCACGCCTGCGGCAAGAAGGTTCAGGGCAACAAGATTTTCCAGCGTGCACAGATGCCACAGCGCCAGAAGAACGAAGGCGGATGCTGCAAGTTCCGCAGGCCGGGGACGGACGGGGCTTGAAGAAGGCAGACGACGCAGGAGCATGACGCCCAGATTGAGGGCGGCAAGAGTGATGGCGATTTTTTCTTCCGGGCTGTGGAAGTTAGTGAGAAGGGGCAAGATGAAGGAAAAGGATGAAGAGAAGAGGGGCAGCGCGACGAGGCAGGCGAAGGCGGCGGGGCGCAGAAAGTTGCGGGGAAACCGGCCGAACGCGGCTGCGACGAGCGGAAGAAAGCAGAAGAAAAACAGGGGAAGTGTGAGCGTGGTGTGCGCGGCGGCAATCAGCGGAACGAAAATAATGGTGGAGGCAAGCGCCCAGAACACGGCGGAGAAGCGCAGCGGCGCGTAGTCCAGAACGAGATAGAGCGCGACGGCCGTTGCCCAGACGACGGGCAGTACGATGGAGGGCGGATACTCGTCGAGCAGGCCGATGTGAAGGCAGAACGTGCCGCCGGTGACGAGCACGGCGCCGAACACGGCGAAAAAGACGCTTTTTCTGCGAAGTTTCCACAGCAGCACGCCGCCCGGGGTATAGACAAGTCCGGCAAGGAGAAGCGTGCTGGTGAAGTCGGCGCAGGAGAAGAAGACCGTTGTTGCAATCAGCAGGGAAAGAGCGGCGGCAAAGCCTCCAAAAAGAGCGGGGGCATGGGTGAGGGCAAGATGGAGACGCGGATGTTTGGTCCGCTGCGGAAACTTCGGCAGGGCGAAGACCAGAAAAAATGTGCAGGCGATGTTTGTAAGCAGAAACAGGGCGGCCTTGTCCGTGGCGGGAAGAGGCTCCAGCAGGCGGAACAGGGCGGCGTTCAGCAGCACGACGCCGCACAGAGCGAGTTCGCAGAGCGCGAGGGCGTGGCGGCTGCGCAGGGCTGCCGTGAGCACTGCGGCCAGTGCAAGCGGCCCGGCAACGAGCTCCGGCAGAGCGGCGTGATACTCAAGAGGCAGAAAGAGTATGCAGAACGTGCATAGAGCCGTGCTTTCCGCCAGCAGCAGGGTGAGCGGCAGGGCAAGCCAGGCGTTCAGGCCGTGAGGGCGGCGAAGCCATGAAGGCGGCAGCAGCGCCGCAACGCAGGCCGTTGCAGCTACCAGAAGCAGCTGCAAAAGGTGCGAGGTGCAGGAGTTGCGCCAGAGCTCCAGAACAGGCTCGGAGCAGACGGCCGCGGAAAGCAGCAGGACGAGAAGATTCCAGAGCGGAGCGCGGCGGCGCAGCAGAAAAAGCGGCGCCGTGCTTGCCGCCCAGATCAGGCAGAAGTCCCGGAAAGTGGCGCCGCTTTGGAAGGTCTGTCCGAAAACGATCCAGAATATGCCTGTGAAGATTGCGGTGGCGAACAGGGCCGTGGATGCGGCTGCTTCATGCCGTTTTCGTTCAGCGATCAGGGCAAGGATCAGGCAGAGGGCGATGCCGGCGCCGGCCAGGGCAAATTTTGCGGCGGCCGGCACCGCGTGCCAGTACCGTGAGAAAACATAGACGGCGGAGGTCAGCGTGAGCGCAACGCCTGCGGCAAGGATAGTCAGGCCGAAAAGGCGCGAGGGAGAGGAGAGCGTGGACATGGCGGCTCCGTCCGACGTGCGGAAAGAAGGGCACGGCTGAGAGGGATGACTGCAGCGATTGAAGCACGATTGCGGCCGCAAAGGCAAGAGCAGCAGGCGGACGGCGGGTGTGCCGCGCGCAAGGGGCCTTGAGGTTAGCATTTTTCCCGAAACGTCGTTCTATCATGGAGAAAGGCCTGTCTTTTCGCTACGGTGCGGGAAAAAAGGAGAATTTCATGCAGGCACGGGACATTGTGCAGAAGCTGGCCGAAAAGGCCGATATCCGCATCAACGGCGACAGGCCGTGGGACATTCAGGTTCACAACGACGAGCTGTACGCAAGAGTGCTCAAACAGGGCACGCTGGGGCTCGGCGAAGCCTACATGGACGGCTGGTGGGACTGCGAGGAAATGGACGCCATGTTCTGCCGCGCGCTGCGGGCCCGCCTGGAGCAGGCGTTTTCGCGCAACATGCCGTACTGGCTCACGGAGGCGGCGCACGCGCTGTTCAATCTGCAGAGTCGCGCCCGGGCGTTCATGGTGGCCCGCGCGCATTACGACACCGATCCCGCGCTTTTTCGGGCCATGCTCGGACCGACCATGCAGTACAGCTGCGGCCGCTGGGAAGACGTGGAGAAGACGGGGGCGGAAGGTCTCGACGAAGCGGAACGGAACAAGATGGAAATGATCTGCCGCAAGCTGGCGCTGGAACCCGGCATGACGGTGCTCGACATAGGATGCGGCTGGGGCACGCTTGCGCTGCACATGGCCGAGGAGCACGGCGTGCAGGTGACGGGCATCACCGTGTCGCGCGAGCAGCTCGCCTTTGCGCAGGACAAGGCCGCCTCTTCCGGCGCGGACGTGGAATATCGCCTCATGGACTACCGCAGCCTGCGGGGCACCTGGGACAGAGTGGTGTCCGTGGGCATGTTTGAGCATGTGGGCAGGCGCAACTATCGGGAGTTTATGGACATTGCCCGAAACTGCCTGAAGCACGACGGCCTTTTTCTTTTGCACAGCATAGGCAGCAACGGCGCGCTCGGGGCGGGCGCTGGCGCGGATCCGTGGCTGACGCACTATATTTTTCCCAACGGCATTCTGCCTTCGCCCTCCACGCTGGTGGACGCGCTGGAGCGGGACTTCATTCTTGAGGACTGGCAGAATTTCGGCGTGGACTACGACAAGACGCTCATGGCCTGGTATGAGAACTTCGAGCGCGGATTCCGTTCGGGGGTGTTTTCCTGCACGGAGCGTCAGCGCCGCATGTATCATTATTATCTGCTGTCCTGCGCCGGAGCGTTCCGCGCACGAAGCATTCAGCTCTGGCAGCTGGTGCTGAGCCCCGAAGGATTGCCGGGAGGCTACTGCCGAAAGACGCAGGGGTGATCTGCCCGTCGTCTTTTGCCGGAGCCTGTTTTGTGCGCGGAAAAGCGCGGGCAGACGAGGATCGGCGCGCCTTGCGGCGTGTCGAAGGCGGCAGACTCGGAAACGGGAAGAGCGCCTTTTCGTCAACGAAGGGGCGCTCTCCTTGTCCCAAAGACGCGCGGCTCAAAGATCGGAACATGGGGCCGGACGCTCGGCAGCGTCGCCTGGGCGAAGCCTTGTTTTCAGGCTGCGACGCGTCGGCGAAAGAGAGAAGCGGGGATCGGCGTCAGGCGGGGAGCCATTTCAGCCAGAGCTTGCGCGTGCGGGGGCCGTCGCCCTCGAAAAGCCAGACGGCCTGCCAGGTGCCGAGCAGAAGTTCGCCGTTTTCCACGATGATCGTGACGGAAGAGCCGAAAAGACTGGCCTTGATGTGGGCGTCGGCATTGCCTTCGGCGTGGCGGAACATGCCGTTTTCCGGCACGCGGTCGTGGAAGAAGCGGGTCATGTCGAGGGCCACGTCGGGATCAAAGCCCTCGTTGATGGTCACGCCGCAGGTCGTGTGCGGGCAGAACACCACGAGCGCGCCGTCCTGCCAGCGATTTCTGCGCACGACTTCGCGCACTTCGTCGGTGACGTTCTTCATTTCTTCCCGCAGACGGGTGGAGAGGGAGATGGTTTCCATGACTACGCCTTGTTCCGGCAGTCGGCGCAGATGCCGTAGAGCACCATGTGATGCGAGGTAGGCACGAAGTCGTGTACCCGGCACACTTTTTCCTGAAGATTTTCGATGGCGTCGTTGACGAACTCTATTTTTTTACCGCACTTTTCGCACACCAGATGGTCATGATGATGCATGCCCACAGGTTCGTAGCGCACCATGCCTTCTTCAAAGTTGACGGCGGAAGCAAGACCGGCTTCGCAAAGCAGCTTGAGGGTACGGTACACCGTGACCTGACCGATGGTATTGTCCCGGGTGCGCACCAGGAGAAAGAGTTCCTCCATGGACACGTGATCGTTGGCCTGCAGAAAGGCCTCCAGTATCTTCAGGCGCTGCGGCGTGACTCGAAGGCCTTTTTGCTTGAGATAGTCGGAGAACGTGCGCTCCATTTCTGCAAGATGTT
>NZ_DBMAHT010000024.1:17362-24288 GCF_057866825.1 Mailhella sp. | reverse complement strand
CGGTTGCGCCGCACCTGCGCCTCTTCCATGTCTATGACGCCGGCACGCATGTCGGCGTCAATGGACATCTGCTTGCCGGGCATGGCGTCCAGCGTGAAGCGCGCGCCCACTTCGGCCACGCGTTCCGCGCCCTTGGCGATGACGAGAAACTGCACAATGGTGAGAATGACGAACACCACCGCGCCCACCACGAAGTTGCCGCCGAGCGCGAAGTCGCCGAACGTGAAAATGATCTCGCCCGCGTCGGCCTGAAGCAGAATAAGACGGGTGGTCGTGATGTTCAGACCCACGCGAAAAAGCGTGGTGAACAGAAGCATGGTGGGAAACGAGGAAAAATCCAGCGCCGTCTTCACGTACATGGACATCATGAGCATGAGAAACGACAGGGTCATGTTCACGCCGATGAGCGTATCCACAAGAGGCGTGGGCAGGGGCACGATCATAAGCGCCACAACGACGACCAAGAGCATCACCATGGTGATGTCGTTGTGACGGGTCATCAGCCTGACCCCGAGCGAGGCCTTGTCCATCAGACTCATGCGTTCTTTCCTCCTCCGG
Organism: Mailhella sp.; assembly: GCF_057866825.1. Classification (NCBI taxonomy): domain Bacteria; kingdom Pseudomonadati; phylum Thermodesulfobacteriota; class Desulfovibrionia; order Desulfovibrionales; family Desulfovibrionaceae; genus Mailhella; species Mailhella sp. Next base: position 23,730 of record NZ_DBMAHT010000024.1, on the reverse strand, counting down.
CGAGGAACAGATATTCATCAAGCGCCGCGCGGGCCTCTTCCTTTCTGCCTTCAAGCCAGAAGGCCTGCGCCTTCATGAGATGCAGCACTGCCTGACGGGAAGAGAGCGGCCCGCCGCTCATGGCTCCGCGCAGAGCTTCGAGCGCCGCCGCGCCGTCGCCCGCGCTGATGGCCACCGCCGCCACGCCCGCAAGCGCCAGCCTGTCGGGATGCTCCCGAGGCGCAAGCGCGGCCAGCGCGGCATAGATTCTGCCGGCGCGCTCTTCCTGCCCCATGCGCAGCATCATGTACGCCAGCACGTGAAGCGTCTTTTTCTCGTTTTCCTTCAGCACGACAGCCTCAGCCTCCTATCATCAGACCAAGATAGGCCTGCAAGAGCTGACCGTTCTGAAGCAGCGGCTCCAGCTCCTTCGACACCATTTCGCGAACGGCCGGATCAGGGTTGTCCGCAAGATCCTTCACGCATTCGTGCAGGGATTCGGAAAACGCCTCGGGGCTCAGCATGGAACCGTCGCCCACATCCGGGCAGAGCGCCCGTTCCATGAGCTGCCACGCGTTGTTCGGCGCGTAGAGCTCCTCAAGACCGGGTTCGCTGAGCGCGTTGGAAGCCAGCTCCCTCGCCCGCGGAAGATTGTCGGGATCCGGCATGTCCATGACATGCTGAATGCCCAGAGACGAATCAAGAAGATTGACAGGTAACGGCATAATTCATGCACCTCCAGACAAATCGCGGAACCGGCCTACAGCGCCCCGCGCAGAAGTTCCGCCAGAAAACGCAGCGCGTTCTCCAGACCCGCCGCCGTAACGGCGTTCTCCTCCATGCGCGTGAGCAGAACGGCCCTGCCGGAAAACGCACCGGCAAACACCGGCATGGGGTAGCCGTGCCTGTAGTCGCAAAGCTCCAGCAGACGCCTCGTCGCGCCCCCGTCGGGCACGGGCAGCGGCGCAGCCACATACACCAGAAGCTCGCCCGCTCCCGCCTTCTCCTGACGCTCCAGATAAAGACTGCCCACGTTCTCGATGTCCAGCCGCGCGACGCCTTCCGAAGACAGCGCAAGGCGCTCCAGACCGAGTCTGCGGCCGAAGGCTTCTATTTCATAGTCCAGCATGGCGTCATCCTTCCTGTTTGGCCAGGTACTCGTCTTCGCGCTCAATGGCCCGGTCCACGGCCTCCTGTACGGCGTCGAGCACCTTCATGCGGCCCTGATCGTCGTCGAAAAGCGCCGAGGGAAACTTTCTCGTCGTGCTCAGAAGCTCCTGCAGAAAAAGCACTTCTCTTTCTATATCAGGCGCTCCGGCCTTGGCAAGAATGCTTTCTATCTGCGAAGCGCCTATGAAGCGCATTTCCCGAAGTCCCACAATGCTGCCGAGCAGACTCATGGCCGTGAGCCCGCCTTCGCGCGGCGGCACGCCATGCACGTTCTGCCAGCGGTCCATCATGGTTTCGCACAGGCGGTAGGCGCTCTGCGTCAGCCGCACCTTGCCGAGCGTTTCATGCACGCTCTCCAGATGCCGGACTCCCATGCTCGGCTCGTCGGACGCCATATCCGCGCTGAGCGCGGAAAAAAGAAAGTCCATGGCCTTGTCGAAATCGCCGCCGTACTTTTCCATCACGTGGGCGAACACCTCGTTGACCGAAGCAAACTCGCACACCGTGCGGCGGTAAAAATCGCGCATTTCGTCGCTGCCGCCAAGCTCCCTGAAGCCCGCCGACGCAAGCGCGCCCTGAATGCCCGCCCGTATGGCCGGCCCTTCCCGCTCCTCAAGCTCGGCAACGGCGGCGTCCACATCCCTGCGCAACGCCTCGTCGGCTCCCTCGCTCTGCAGCTCTTCCTGCATCTGCCTGAGAGCCGCCCACGCGTCCGAGGGATCGGGAAAATACTCCCGCACCTTGTCCAGCGCGCGACGCGAATCCGCCCGGGTGTGCAGGCTGTCGCGCAGCTGATTGAGCTGCTCGCTCTTGCCGGCCTCGTGCATGAGCTCCTGATAAAGCTTGACGCGATCCTCTTCCGACTTCTTTATCTTGTCCCGCTCCTTGCGTTCTTCAAGCTCGAAATCGTCCGTCGTGTCGGCAGAGAACGTCAGTTCTTCCGCGGCATCGGCCAGAAGAGACTCAGGCGAGGGCTGCTGAACAACGGCGTTCCCCATAAAGGCGCCCTTCGCTGCGGCGCTTTCCGTATGTCGAACCTGTTCGGCCGTAGAAAAGGCCCCTGATATGGAATTTATAGGCATGCTGTGCGCTCCTGTATATACTTATCAATGCAAGTATCGTGCCAGAAAGCAGTGTTGCGCTCATTTATGCTCGGCGCATTTGCGATTGCAACCGGTCGGCGCCTTTGGTAGTATGTCGAAAACGAGGGTGCATGGCAACTCTTTTCCCATGAACGCCAAAAAAATTGGCATTTCCTCATGGAGCCGACGAGCACCTTTCCCCCATCCTCCCGCCGACAGGCCGCATTCCCATTTTGGCATGCTTCTTGCATAATAGTTAGCGAACCGCAAACATGCAAAAGCGGTGCCCATACTTAAGGAGTTCATCATGGCTTTTACCGAACAGGATCTGAAAAATCAGCAGCAGGAAATCTCCCGCCTTGCCGACGAACTTTCCAAACTCAACGCCGTCTTCGCCCAGCAGAAAAAAATTCTCGGCTTTGCCGAAGATCAGCCCGTCACCGTTGACGCTTCGGAAATGACGCCCGAACTGGAACGCGCCATGGCCGAAGCCACCGAACGCGCAAAGCGCGAAGGCGAAGCCAGAGCCGCCCAGGCCAGAACGACCTCCAATTCCGGCAGCTGCTGCGCCGGTCGCGGACGCCGGGGCGCGGTACGAATCTGAACCAGGCGTCAGAAAGGCAATACAATAATGAAAATTACCAGTTCCGGCCTTCTCGGCTCCATCACGGGCAACATGGACCTCGGCACCGGCGACGCGCAGACGATATTTGCCAAGCTTCAGCTCGCGCAGGCCGAAAAGTGCAAGAAGCTCATCGAGAGCATCATGCACGACGTCGAGGAAATCCAGAGCGAACAGAAGGCTTGCGGCACCATGATCGAAAAGGCGAGGGAACTGCAGAGCCAGGCCCAGGCCAGCGGCGCAAGCACCGAAATGCCCGCCGACATGGTGCAGTACTTCAAGGATCACGGTCTGTCCTGTGCCGCTGACGGCAACAGCAACACGTGCGACGCCGCTCAGTGGGACGCCAACCTGACATCGCTGACCAGCTATCAGAATCAGCTTGCGGACAAGGCTCGGCCTCTCATAAACGTTCTGCAGAGCTATACCGGGCAGTACAGCGCTCATCTGAATACAGGCGGGCAGTCCACAGGACAATAGACCGCCTGCGCTTCCCTCGGCGGAAGCACGGATGCGGTCACAACAGCCCGGTTCACAACTTTTGAAAAACGACAGGAAGATATCATGTCTCAGGTAAACAGCACCAGTTCTCTTTCCTCCATCATGAACCTCATCGACCTCGGCCCCACCGGCAGCGTGCAGATGATGTTCGCCAAGCTCCAGCTCGCGCAGTCCGAAATCTGCAAGTCGCAGGCCACGGACTACATGAAGCAGATCGAAGAGATTCAGAACGAACAGAAAGAATGCGCCGAAATGATCGAACGGGCCAGAGCTCTCCAGAGCGAAGCCAAAAGCGGCAACAAGAACACCCTAATGCCCACCGACATGGTGAACTATTTCAATAATCATAACCTGTCCTTCAACAAAGACGGCAACGACAACTGGCACAGCGCCGATCAGTGGGACTACAACCTGAAGTCGCTGACCAACTATCAGGAACAGATCGGCAACAAGACGCAGACCCTCATGGTGTATCTGCAGGACTTCATCGGGCAGTACAACTCCTATCTGCAGGGTGCGAACACCCAGATCTCCAACGCCAACCAGACCCTTACCAGCCTGGCCCGCGGTCAGTAGGCCGATCCGCTTCCGCATCCGGAATCGGGCATGGCCTGATCGGCTCAATTCACTCCTTTCGAGAACAAGAGGAAGATATCATGTCACAGGTAAACGGCCCCGACGACCTTTCCTCCATCATGGACGCCATCGATCTCGGCCCCACCGGCAGCGTGCAGATGATGTTCGCCAAGCTTCAGCTTGCGCAGTCCGAAATCTGCAAGGCGCAGGCCACGGACTACATGAAGCAGATCGAGGAAATTCAGAACGAACAGAAAGAGTGCGCCGAAATGATCGAACAGGCCAGAAAGCTCCAGAACGACGCCAAAACCGGAAAGGGCAACTGCCCCTGGGACAAAAAGGCGTCCATGATGCCCCAGGAAATGGCGGACTACTTCAAGAAGCATAATCTGAGCTACGACAACACCGGCAACGATCTGGCCCACAACCCCGACGAATGGGACTACAACCTGAAGTCGCTGACCAACTATCAGGAGCAGATAGGCAACAAGACGCAGACGCTCATGGTCTATCTGCAGGACTTCATCGGACAGTACAACTCCTATCTGCAGGGCGCGAACACCCAGGTTTCCACCGCCAACCAGACCCTCACCAGCCTGGCCCGGGGGCAGTAGGCCGCTTCGCTTCCGCATCCGGCTTCAGACGCGGCCTGATCCGCTTACAACTTTTGAGAACAACAGGAAGATATCATGTCACAGGTATCTGGAACCAATTCTCTTTCCTCCATCATGGACGCCATCGATCTCGGCCCCACCGGCAGCGTGCAGATGATGTTCGCCAAGCTTCAGCTTGCGCAGTCTGAAATCTGCAAGGCGCAGGCCACGGACTACATGAAGCAGATCGAGGAAATTCAGAACGAACAGAAAGAATGCGCCGAAATGATCGAACAGGCCCGCAACTGTCAGCAGATGGGCAGCGACGGCAAAGGCGTAGGCAAAGTCAGCATCAGCGGCACCAAGACCACCGGCAAGGACTGCTATCCCATGTCGCAGGAACTTGTCGACTTCATGAACAAGCGGGGACTCAGCTTTCCCAACAACGACAAGGACTACATCCTCGGCAAGGACGAGTGGGACTACGCGCTGAAATCGCTGACCAACTATCAGGAAACCGTGGGCAACAAGACGCAGACCCTCATGGTCTATCTGCAGGACTTCATCGGACAGTACAATTCCTATCTGCAGGGCGCGAACACCCAGATTTCCAATGCCAACCAGACCCTTACCAATCTGGCCCGCGGTCAGTAGGCCGCCCCGATTCCGACGCATTTTTCTCAAGTTAACCTTCTTACCCTAAAAAAGGGATCACGCCATGGCCGACAACACTCCCCTCAGCGACAGCGACATCGCCACCATCATCAGCGCTCTGAACAAGGGCGCCAGCATCGGCGACGTGTGCAACGTGACGGACGAACAGATAGAATCTCTCTATGCGCTTGCCTACAATCTCTATACCTCCGGCAACTTTGCCGACGCCGGAACCGTGTTTCAGGCTCTGTGCCTGTACCGGCACAAGGAAGTCCGCTTCTGGATGGGACTTGCCGGCTGCCGTCAGGCGCAGGGAGATCTGAAGGGCGCCGTCGACGCCTATGCCATGGCCGGAACCGCCGGTCTGCTGGCCGATCCCACTCCCTTCCTGTTTGCCGCCAAATGCTACATTCAGCTCGGCGACAGGGAAAACGCCGTGGGCGCCCTCAAGGGCCTGCTCACGCTGGGAGATGAAAACAATCCCGCGCACGCGGACTGCCACAAGAAGGCCCGCGCGCTGCTTACCATGCTCAATGCAAGCGAGTAAATCATGGTCGATTTCAACCCCATCAGCTCCTATAATCCGCTCACTTCCACAGGCGGCGTAAATTCCCAGAAAACCGGCGCCACCGGCTCTACCGGCACCGACACCACGGTTCTCGACCCTAAGAACGAGGAACTTCAGAACCTTCTTGCTGAACTCGGTCTGCCCGAGATTCCCCTCTCCTCCAGCCCGCTTTCCCTCGACACCCTGATCAACGCCATCGGCGACGACGTGCGCCGTCAGGCCTGCCGCGACGGCGTGTCCAGCCTGGAGCTCAAGGCGGAACAGCAGGCGGAAGTCAATGAAAAGGAACTGCAGGAAATCGCCGACCGTCTGGAAGAAATGAAGAAGAAATCCGTGCTCAACGGCTTTCTCAAGGCCTTCAAGATCATCGGCGCCATCGTGGGAGCCATCGCCTCCGTGGCGAGCATCGTGGCCGGCGCGCTGACGGCCAACCCGCTGCTCATTGCCGCGGGTGCGGTCGGCCTGGTCACCACCGTGGACAGCGTGGTCTCCCTCGCATCCGACGGCAAGTACAGCATTGCCGCCGGCTTCACGGAACTCGGCAAGAAACTGGGCATGAGCGACGAAGCCGCCCAGTGGTTCGGCTTCGGCATGAACATGGCCATCATGCTGGTCTCCATAGG
>NZ_DBMAHT010000024.1:0-17352 GCF_057866825.1 Mailhella sp. | reverse complement strand
GCTTTGCCTCCAGCGCCGGAAGCCTGGCCAGCGTCGGCAGTCAGGCCGCGCAGAAGGCCGCGCAGATCACGTCTCTGGCCTCCAAGATCACCAACATCGCCTCCGGCGTCACCAACACCGCCACGGGCGCAGCCACCATCGCCGGAGCCGTCATCGACTACAAGATCTCCAGCAGCCAGGCGGACAGCAAGGAGCTTGAAGCCATTCTGGAACGTCTGCGCGAGGCCATACAGATGGACAGAGATCTCGTGGAAGCGGAAATGACCCGGGCCAACGACCTCATGACTCAGGTCAAGGAAATCGTCGGGGAATGCGCGGAAACGCAGAGCGCCATTCTGGGCGCCTCCCCCACCATGGCCTGATCGGAAACGAGCGAAGAAGGAGTTCTCCATGGCCACCATCAACAGTGTCAACGATCTCGTAGGGTTCGATCAGTATCTCTACGACTACATGAAGACGTCCTACATCAAGTCCACCGGCAAGACAGAAAGCGACTTTGAAGCGCTGGTTCTCTCCGTTTCGGACAACGGCAAGCTCTCCTTCATGGACGTCGTGGACGAAATACGCGACCTTCTGCCCAAGCCTACAGGAACCCTCAATGTTTCCTCTCTGGGGGCCGTGCCTTCCTTCGGCAGCAGCTATCTGGCCCTGATTACCGAGCTCTCCTCGGAACAGCGCCGTCAGAATGCCGAAATGCGCGCCATGCAGACGGAGGAAATGGCTTCCAAGATTGAGGACCAGGCCGATACCATCCGCAAAAAGGCCATAGTGCAGCTTGTCACCGGCGTCGTGACCGGCGCGCTGAGCATCGCGCAGGGCCTGGCCTCCGTTTCCATGACGGCCAAGGGCATCAGTGCCAACGAACAGACCGCCAAGAACGCGTACAATTCTTCCATGGAATCCTCCACGGGAGGCGGCACAAAGCCCATCACCGGCGAGCAGGCCATGAACGAAGCGCTGGACAAGGCAAACAATGCCTCCACGCTGGCCAGACAGCAGGCCGACATGGTGCTCAACTCCAGAGTGCAGGCCTTCAACTCCGGCATGGGCGGCGCCAACAGCATTCTCGGCAGCATCGGTCAGTGCGTGAGCACCATGTACGACGCCGAGCTCAAGGAACTTGAAGGCGACGTGGAGCGCATCCGCGCCCAGCAGCAGAATCTGGAAAGCCTGGATGAAGCTCTGAAGGCCCTCATTCAGAAGTCCCTCAGCTCGCAGGACGCCATTCAGCAGAACATCAATCAGACCAGAACCAAAATTCTTGGCTGATCCCTTCGTTCGGAGGGAGTTTTCTCTCTCCGGACAAAGGGGAACTTTCAGGCTGAAAAAGCGCCCGGCGCAACGCACAGGACATTTGACAGACCTCTGCAAAAGTCACTAAAGTGGAAAAAATTCAGGAGCTCGTCATGACATCGTCTCTTCAGCAGACCGTCGACATCATCACCCGGGCTGCAGGATGGAACAACGCCTCTCCCGACGGCGACGGCGTCTTCCGTTTTTCGCTGGAAGGCGGTCTGGATTTTGAACTGTTCTCCCCGGACAGCTCGACCGGCATTCTGCTGGCAAAGCTCGGAGCCGCCCCTTCCGGAGACGACGCTCAGTCCGAGAGCGAGATTCAGCGTCTGGCGGCGCTGGCGGCGGGCTCCCTGAAAAAACGCCGTTCCGTGTTCGGCATCGGGGAAAGCGGGCTTGAGCTCCACCGCTCCTTCCGCCTCGCCACAGCGACCGAAACTGCGCTCGTTGCCGAAGTCCGGGATTTTCTCAACGATCTTGCCTGGTGGAAACGGCAGATTTCCGGTTCCGCCGATTCTGCCGGCGCCCGGCCGTCTCCGTTCAGCTTCTCGTTCGACGCCTGGCCTACCGCCGATTCCTTCCAAGGATGACTATGAGGATCTCCGCTTCCCGGCTTTTCCCGTCCAGCACGCTCAAGCGGGCGCTCGTCGCCTGTCTGTGCCTTCTTGTTTTCTGTGCCCAGGCCTCGGCCGCAGGGCCTTTCCGCCGCAATTTCTCCTACTATGCCGATCGACAGGAACTGGGAACGGTGCTCATGAACTTTGCGCAGGCCGAAGGCTATACCGCCTCCATTTCCCCGGCGGTCAAGGGCAAGGTCAGCGGCAGATTTCAGGACGTTCCGCCCCTCACCTTTCTCGACGGCATGCGCAGCGCCTTCGACGTGTGCTGGTACACCCTCGGCAAAACGCTGCATTTCTACAACGCCTCGGAAACAAAACGCATCTTCATTTCTCCGCGCACCGGCACGGCGCAGCAGCTCTACAGCGCGCTCCGAAACTCATCCGTGTTCTCTCCGCAGCTTCCGCCCTCGCTGGGCGCTGCCGGAGACGTCATTTCCGTATCCGGTCCGCAGGCCTATCTGGATCAGATCCGCAGCGCCGTGGCCGCCTATGAAGCCTCGCAGACGGAACAGATCGTCATGCGGGTCTTTCCGCTCAAGCACGCCTGGGCCGAAGACATGACCGTAAGCAGCATGGACAAAACCGTGACCGTGCCCGGCATCGCCTCCATTCTGCGCGCCATGGTCATGGGCACCACCGTTTCCGGCACCAAGGTGACGCAGGAGAGGGCCACCGTGGAAAAGCTGGGCGGCAAGGGACTGGCCGCGCTCGGCGCCGACAACACCCCCGAACCGCAGGCTCCGGCCTCGCCCACGCCGGTCAGTTCCGGCAGCATCAGCATCATGGCCGATCCGCGCGTCAACGCCGTGCTCGTGAGCGACGCCGCCTACCGCATGCCCTACTACGCCCAGGTCATCAAGGATCTGGACAAGCCCGTGGAGCTGGTGGAAATCCACGCCGCCATCGTGGACATCGACACCGACTTCAAGCGCGACCTCGGCATTTCCTTCCAGGGCGCGGGGTACAACAACAACGGCTGGAGCGGCGGAGGCACCATTTCCGGCAACACCTCCGGCGGTACGGGCATGCCTTCGCCCGGCGTGGTGGACAGCGCCGGCATGACGCTCTCCACCATCTATACCCACGGCAGCGACTTTTTCCTTGCGCGCATTCAGGCGCTGGAAGAAAACAACGAAGCCCGCGTGCTCGGCCGCCCCTCCGTGCTCACGGTGGACAACATTCAGGCCACGCTGGAAAACACCACCACCTACTATGTGGAAGTGCAGGGCTATCAGGCCGTGGATCTCTACAAGGTGGAAGCCGGCACCGTGCTGCGCGTGACGCCCCACATCATCAGGGAAAACGGCGAAACCTCCATCAAGCTGGCCGTCAGCGTGCAGGACGATCAGGACAACAGCACGAGCACCGTTTCAACCACGGGCGTGCCGCCCATCAAGCAGACCAAGATCAACACGCAGGCCATCGTCAACGCGGGGCAGAGCCTGCTCATCGGCGGCTACTACTACGAGCAGAAGGAGTCCGGCGAAAGCGGCGTTCCCCTGCTCATGCACATTCCCGTGCTGGGCAACCTGTTCAAGGCCAAATCCAAGCAGAGCAAGCGCATGGAGCGCCTCATTCTCATCACGCCCCGCATCGTGCAGCTGAACGAAACCAACGTGCCCGTGCAGGCGGAGGATCCTTCCTTCCATCGCGACGCCACCCAGGCCGACTACGCTCCCCGCGAGCCTGTTCAGCCCCGGGGCGCGGGCTGCTCCCGTGCCTCCAGCACGCCTAAAGTCTCCACGATTTCCGGCGCGGAAAGGACGCTCTAAATGAACGGCGTCACCCTTCGCGTGTTTTCCGGCATTCACCTCGGCGCGGAAATAGAACTGGAAGACGGCGCGTACGTCATGGGCTCCGACGATTCCTGCGATCTCATTTTCGGGGACTCCTCCCTGGTGGCCCGTCACGCCGTGCTGCGCGTCTCCTCTTCGGAAAAGGGGCCGCAGGTAACCGTGGAACCTCTGGACGGCCCCGTAATGCTGAACGGCGAAGCGCTGCAGCAGGAACAGCCGGTTTTGCCGCGGCGGCCCTTCAGTCTCGGCCAGGTGCTCTTTGCCTGGACGGAAACCGCCTCCGCCGGAAACGCCGCCTGGCAGGAAGTGGAAGACATCATTGCACGCGCCCGCAAGCCCGCCGAAGCCCCGGCTCCGGACAACGCCCGAGCTGCGGCAACAACGTCGGCAGCCGCCGCTCCCGATGCCAACAATGCTGGCATACCCGACGAAGCAGTGCCGCTCTCCATGGAGGAAGCCTCGCCTGCGGAAGGAGACTCCGAGCCGCCGCGCAGATCCGGCCGTTTTCTGCGGAAGGCGGGCGTCGCCCTTGCCGTGGTGCTGCTGGGCCTGCTTTCCCTGACCTGGAAGGGGTCGGACGGCGGACTTTCGCCGGAAGAGCGCGTGCGCGCCCTGCTCGACGAGGCGGGCTACCACAACCTGACCGTGGTCGGCACGGAAAACGGCGTCACCGTGACGGGGCGCATCGCTTCCGACAGGGAACGCGGCAGGCTGCTCAGGCTGGCACAGTTTTTGCAATTTCCCGTGTATCTGGACGTCACGGTTCGTTCCGACGCCGCGGACGCCGTCAGGGCCTCCTTCAACACGCTCGGGCTGTATCCCGACGTGACGGAGCTGCCGCCTTCCGCGCATCCGGGGCTGCTCGTCAAGGGCTACATCAAAAACGGCGTGCTGGAGGAACAGGCGCTCTCGGAGGCCGTGCGCAACGTGCCCGACCTGCAGACGTCGCCGTCCACGGGCAAGCCGAAACTGGCCCTGTTCCGCGACATCCGCCACGAGACGGACGTGCAGATTCTTCTCGCTCCCGCGCTGATTTCGGCCGGGCTTGAAACGGTGAAGACGGAGTATCTTCCGGGGCGCATCGTGCTGCACGGCGCATTCACGCCGCAGACGAGGTCCTCACTGGAAAAGACGGTCGCCGCCGTGCAGGAACGTCTCGGCGTTCCGGTGCGCTTCGACATCGTCAACGATTCCGAAACGCTGCAACCGGCAAAGAGCGACAACATCTATGCAAGGGAAGAGCCGCGGCGCTCCGCTCCCGCCGCGCCCGAGCAGCGCGAAGCGACGGGCTTCAGCGTAACTTCGGTGTCAATGGGCGCTTTGAAGTTCATCACGCTGGCCGGAGGCGAACGGGTGTTTGAAGGCGGCGATCTGCCCGGCGGATACCGGCTGGAAAGCATTTCCGTGGATGCGCTCACCCTGAGCAGGAACAATCAAACCATCACCTATCCATTGCGAGGTTCCCATGAGTGAATTCGTCTCCGTTCTCGACATTATGGAGAACGCCCCCTACGGAGCGCAGACCGCCGTGCGCGATGAAGTGGCCGCCATGGACGCCGATCTCAGGCGCGCCATGGACAAGGGCCTCACGCCGGAGGACATGAAGACGGCGCAGGCGGCCCGTTCGGCCGTGCATGCCGCCGCCGACATTCTCGACAAGATTTTTGCATGATTTCAGGAGGACACTATGGATTCCATCAGCGGATTCAACATTTCCCAGATGTTTGAAAACACCCTTCAGGGCATCAGCACCAAGGGTTCCGACCTCAACGCGAAGATGGAAACCCTGGGCGAGGGCTCCGAGCTGAGCAACGAGCAGATGATTTCCCTTCAGTTTGAAATCGGTCAGTACAACGCCATGATGGAGGCTCTCTCCACCGTGACCAAGAGCATGACCGACATGATGAAGAGTCTCGCCCAGCGCTCCAGCTGAGGCCGTTGTTTTCCGCGCCGATCTCAGGAACGAGAGTTCCGGGACCGCCCCGTTTTTTCTGCGCCGCCTTCGCACGCGAAGGAGACGCCCCGCCGCTTTTTCCGCAGGCCGCGCGCATGCGCCGCCTCCCCGGAACAGGCGGCACGCCGTGAACCGTCAATCGCATGGAGTCGTCATGCTTACCGATTCCCAGATAACCCGCCTGCTCGACATTGCCAACGCCGGCTGCCACAAAGGTCTGGTGCTTCAGGCCCGCGCCATCTATGACGGCGTTCTCGCCGTCCGTCCCGGTCATGTTCCGGCGCTCATCGGACAGGCGCTCAGCCATATCGTCATCGGAGAATACGATGAGGCCGAAAAGCTGCTTTGCGACGGCATTCTCTCCGAACACCCCGACGACGCCGACGCCAAGGCCATGCTCGGCCTGTGCCTCTGCCTCGCCGACAAAAAGGAAGAAGCCAGGGCCGTGCTCAGTCCTCTGGTCGAAAACGGTGGACAAAACGCCGAGCTGGCCCGCTCGCTTCTGGAAAACATGGACGCCGCCTGACGCGCCCTTTTTCTAAGGACAGCTCATGGACGCCGTTTCCGTCGCCTCTTCCAGCCGTCTGCTGGAAGCGCTTGAGCGCATGGGAGTCTCTCAGGGGGAGGGACTGGTCAGTTCCGGTCCGTCTCCCGTGCCGGACTCTCTGGCCCGGGCCTTTGAAAGGCTCATGGACCAGCCAAACGCGTCCGCCGAAAACCCGCTGCGGTCCGGACAGGCCGCCGAAACACAGGCGGCGTCCCTGCCCCGGGAGGAAAATTCCCTCCATATCGACGCCGTAAGCGACGTTTCCGGGAAAACAGCCGCAGCCGCTCCCGCCGAAACGCCGCTGCCGAGTCCCACGGAACTCTACCGTCTGCAGTTTCAGGTGGCCATGCTCCGCCACGAGCTCGACACCGGATCCCAGGTCGCCCAAAAGACCTCGCAGGGCCTCGATTCTCTGCTGCGCAACCAGTCCTGACAAGGAAATGCCATGTCGTTCTTCCGTTCTCATTGTTGTTCCGCCCTCCGCCGGGCCCTCTGCCTTGTCTGCGTTCTGGCCGTCCTTCTGCTTGCGGGATGCAAAACCGAAATCTACCAGGGACTGAGCGAGAATCAGGCCAACACCATGCTTTCCGTGCTGCTGCGACACGGCATTTCCGCGGAAAAGGTGGCCGCCAAAAGCGATTTCAGCATTGCCGTGGAAGAAAAGCAGATCGTGCAGGCGCTGGAAATTCTGCGGGAAAACAGCCTTCCCCGCGAGGACTTCCAGAGTCTGGGACAGGTCTTTTCCGCCCAGGGCATGATTTCCTCCACCACCGAGGAACAGGCCAGACTGGCCTACGCGCTCTCCCAGGAGCTCGCCGACACCTTCTCCCGCATCGACGGCGTGCTCACCGCAAGAGTTCACGTGGTGCTCGGTCAGACCGACCTCGGCACCGGCAACGTCACGCCGCCGAGCGCCGCCGTGTTTCTGCGGCACACGCCGGAGTCCCAGGCCACGAGACTTATTCCCTACATCCGGGAGCTGGCCGCCAACGCCGTTCCCGGCCTCATGCAGGACAAGGTTTCCGTCATGCTGGTTCCCGTGCGGGAAACCGTGAGCGTGCCCATGCCCGATCAAAATGCCGCCGAAACCGACAATCGCAAGTTCTATATCGCCGCCGGAGTTGCCGGACTGCTGGCGCTCGCCTGCATCGGTCTGGCGGGCGCGGCCATCATGTACGCGCGCCGAAACAAAAACAGGGAACAGTAATCCATGGATTACCGGTTTCTCGCTGAAATCATTGAACGAAAGCCGCAGCTTTTCAAGGCCGTGCTCTCGTTCAACAAGCCTTTTTCCTCGGCTCTTCCGCCGGAGCTTGCCGAACTCGGCAAGCCCTGGACCGGGCTCTGGAACCGCCCCGAATTTCGCCGCGCCTGGCCTCTGCCCGATCAGCCTGCGCAGGGCTACTGGAATTTTTACGAGGAATCCCGCAGAATGGCGCTGCTTAGCGCCGACACCGTGGAGCGGCTCTGTCTCTTTTTCAGCGCCGCCGTGCATGCCGAGGAACTTTCGCAGGTCATCGCCAGGGCGCAGGTGCTGGAACTGCGCCGCCGTCTCGGCGCGGACGTTGTGACCTACGCGCTGAAAAGAGGCCGCTATCAGGTTTCCGGGCTGCGCGCTCCGCTTCTTGTTCCGGCCTCGTTCGGCGCTCTGGCCGAAAGAATCGACCTGCTGGCCCGCGCCTTGCCCGCGCTTGTCGGCGAAGGCTGGCCGGAAGAGCTGCGTGCCCTGGCTCCGCCCTGCTTCTCCGCTCCAAAAGACCAAAACGACGCGGCCTTTGTTCCGTCGCTTCGCCGGGAACAGCGCACGGCGCTGTGGTTCACCATGAAAAAACTTCTTCTCAGGGAGGTCGCGCCGCAATGGGCTCCATGTTTCGATTAGGCGAAGACTCCGTGCGCCCCACCGCGGGCTCGAAAATCATCAAGGCGGAGGAATACGGCCTTTTTCTTGAGGCCGACGCCCTGCTTGCCGCCGCCCGGGAAAAGTCCGCCATCATGCAAAAAAAGGCCGAAGAGGCCTATGAACAGAAAAAGCAAGAGGGATACCGCGACGGCATAGAAGAAGGAAAAATGGAACACGCGGAAAAAATGATGGAAACCATCCTGAGTTCCGTGGAGTTCATTGAAGGCATCGAAGACACGCTGGTCAGCGTGGTCAATCAGGCCATCCGCAAGATCATCGGCGAAATGGACGACAAGGAACGCATCGTGCGCATCGTGCGCAACGCCCTGAACACGGTGCGCGGCCAGCAGCGGGTGACCGTGCGCGTGGCTCCCGCCGACGAGGAAGCCGTGACGCAGGCCCTGGCCGCCATGACCGCAGGTTCCTCCGGCACGGCCTTTCTCACCATTGTGGCCGACGCCCGTCTTCCCCGCGATTCCTGCATTCTGGAAAGCGAGCTCGGCGTGGTGGACGCCAGCCTTGAAACCCAGCTGAAGGCCCTCGAAAACGCCTTTCACAGCAAGATACGTCAGTAACGCCGCGGAGTGACCATGGCCTTTGAATACATCGGAGCGCTTCTCGAAGAAGCGGTGCAGACAACCACCCCCGTGGACGTGCGCGGCCGCGTGGAACAGGTGATAGGCACCATCATCCGGGCCGTCGTGCCCGGGGTGAAGGTGGGAGAGCTGTGCATTCTCCGCAATCCGTGGGAAGATTTCACGCTCAAGGCCGAAGTGGTGGGCTTCGTGCGCAACGTGGCGCTGCTCTCGCCGCTGGGAAGCTGTCAGGGCGTGTCTCCGGCCACCGAAGTCATTCCCACGGGAGAAATTCTTTCCGTGCCCGTGGGCGAGGAGCTGCTCGGCCGCGTGCTGGACGGCCTCGGTCAGCCCATCGACGGCGGTCCGGCGCTCAAGACGCGGCATCACTATCCCGTGTTCGCCGAAGCGCCGAACCCCATGACCAGAAAAATCATCAGCCGCCCCCTCACGCTCGGTCTGCGCGCCATCGACGGCATGCTCACCTGCGGCGAAGGGCAGCGCATGGGCATTTTTGCCGCCGCCGGCGGCGGCAAGTCCACGCTGCTTTCCAGCATCATCAAGGGCTGTTCCGCCGAAGTGTGCGTGCTGGCCCTCATCGGCGAACGCGGCCGAGAAGTGCGCGAATTCATTGAAAACGATCTCGGCGAAGAAGGACGCAAGAAAGCCGTGCTCGTGGTTTCCACCTCCGACCGCTCCTCCATGGAGCGACTCAAAGCCGCCTACACGTCCACGGCCATTGCCGAATATTTCCGCGATCAGGGCAAAAGCGTGCTGCTCATGATGGACTCGGTCACCCGTTTCGGACGCGCCCAGCGTGAAATCGGTCTGGCCGCGGGCGAACCGCCCACCAGACGCGGCTTTCCGCCCTCGGTGTTTTCCGAGCTGCCCAAGCTCATGGAACGCGCGGGCAATTCCGACAAGGGCTCCATCACGGCGCTCTACACCGTGCTCGTGGAAGGCGACGACATGACCGAACCCATTGCCGACGAAACGCGCTCCATTCTCGACGGTCACATCATTCTTTCGCGCAAGCTCGCCTCGCGCAACCACTACCCGGCCATCGACGTGCTGGCCAGCGTAAGCCGCGTGATGAACTCCATCGTGAGCAAGGAGCACAAGAAGGCGGCCCAGCGCCTACGTCAGATACTGGCAAAATTTGCAGAAGTGGAACTTCTGGTGCAGATTGGAGAATACAAGAAGGGCGCGGACAAGGAGGCCGACGACGCGCTGGCCCACATCGACAAGGTGAACGCCTTTCTCAAGCAGGGCCTTGGTGAAAAAAGCACCTTCGAGCAGACGCTGGAAGGACTGTTCGAGGCCGTGCGCTGACCGTGGAACCGTATCCTCTTGAAGCCCTGCTCACCGTTCGCGAATACCGCGAGGAAGGCGCCAAACGCCAGGTGCGGAATGCGGAAGAGAAGCTGCGTGAGGCCGAGCAGGCCGTGGAAACCAGAAAAAAGGAGCTGGAAGACTACCGCGCGTGGCGTAAGGAAGAAGAGGACCGCCGCTATGCGTCCATCATGAACAAGGCCCTGAGCCTCGAAGACCTGGATGCGTTCAAGGCGGGGCTCGCGCTTCTGGCCGTGGAGGAAGACGCGCGCAGGCAGGCCGTATCCGACGCCGAAAAGAGCGCTGCGCAGCGCCGCGACGAGCTGACCCGCGCCCGGGAAGCCGTCAAAACCGCCAGCAAAAACACCTCCAAAATTCAGGCCCACAAGGACATCTGGAAAGAGGAAACCAAAAAGGAAGCGGAACATCAGGAAGATCTCGAACTTGAGGAATTCCGTCCCATTTCCAGAAAAGGCGCCGAAGGCGAAGACGCCTGAGCCTTCCCA
Source organism: Mailhella sp. (assembly GCF_057866825.1). Classification (NCBI taxonomy): domain Bacteria; kingdom Pseudomonadati; phylum Thermodesulfobacteriota; class Desulfovibrionia; order Desulfovibrionales; family Desulfovibrionaceae; genus Mailhella; species Mailhella sp. The sequence goes on along the minus strand of NZ_DBMAHT010000024.1, from coordinate 6,829 downwards.
AGGAGTACAGCATGAGCAACCTTCATGTGCGATTTTCCGAACCTTCATCCGCGCAGGGAAGCGCCCGCGCCGACCGCAGCGATCAGACTCCCCTGCCCTGCGACAAGGAAAGTTCCGATCTCTTTCTGAGAAAGCTGGAAGAAAGGAACTCCGGAAGGCACGATCTTGAAAGCGGCGAGTCCAGACACGGCGACCAAAGCGCCCCCGAAAGCGACGCCTCGCCCCTCGGCGGCATGACCAGTCCGCTGGAAAGCCTTTTTTCCGGCCGCATGGAACAGGTGCAGAGCGCCTCGCCCGCCCCTGCCCCGGCCGAGGCCGATGGAGCCGAGCTTGCGCAGCTTGTGGAGCGCATTCTTGTTTCCACGCCGGAAAACGGCGGCCACGAGGTGCGGCTTTCCCTGGGAAGTCACACGCTTCCCGGCACGGAAATCATTCTTCAGCGCGACGCGGGCGGCCTGCTCTCCGTCACGCTCTCCAGCACCGACGCCTCGGCGTTCCAAACGCTCGTCGCCTCTCAGGGCACGCTGAAGACCATGCTGGAAAACATGGAGAACAACGAAGTGCGCGTCACCGTGACAAGAGAGGCGGACAGAGAGGACAACGACGCCAACCGCCGCTCGCGCGGCTACATGGAAACGACGTTCGGCGACGACTGATCGCCGTGCGCGGCGGGCCCTCAGCGCGGCAGGGCAAACCGGCCTTTCGCCGGAGCACTCCGCAACGTTCAACACACAACGCTTTTGAAACCGGAATACTGCCATGGCGGAACCAGCCTATCTTCCTTCCTTCAAACTTCCCTTCCTCGCCCGCGAGAAGGCGCTGCTGCAAAACGCTCTCATTCTCCGCCCCGGCCCCTGGCGCGCGCCGTTCGGCTCCGGCGACATCGTCGTCGAGCCTCTGCCGGAATCGCCGTCGTTCCCTGCCGCCTGCACCCTCTCCGTCGATATCGACGGCGACGCCTGGCTGCTCGAAGCAAACGACACCTCCGCGCTGCTGCGTCACGACGTTTTCGCCTCGGAAGGCAACGCCTCCGCCTTCGACGAGCGCACTTTGCCGGAGGAAGTGCGCCGGGCGCTGCTCGAATCGCTGCTGCATCCGCTGTTCTCGGCCCTGCGCGGCGCGCTGAACAGACCGCTCTCCGTGCAGGACGCCGCCTTTCTTCCTCCGAGCGAATCTCCGGCCTTCTCCATCGGGCTCAGGGCTTCTCTCTCCGCGTGCAACGGGCTGCCAGCCCAGACGCTGTTTCTGCGCCTCTCTCCCCTGCGCGCCGAAGAAGCCGGCCGCCTCTCGGCGCTGCTCCGCACCCTTCCCGTGCGCGAGAGCGGCCCCCTGCGCGACATCCTGCCGACCGTTCCTCTTGAAGTCGCCCTGGAATCGGGCTATCTTCTGCTGAAACCGGATGAGGTCGCCGCGCTGGCCCCGGAAGACGTACTGCTGCCCGAAGCCTGGACGGCCCCGGACACGCTGACCCTGAGGCTCCGGCGCGGGCACGGCGCAAGCCTGACGGCCGCGTGTTCCGTCGAAAACGGTCAGGCCATTCTTTCCACACCCTTATCCGAAGAACCGGAACCGTCCATGGACAACACCGAGCTGAAAGACATCGACATCCGTCTCACCTTTGAACTGGAACGCCGCCTCATCACCGTGGGCGATCTGGAAGCGCTGGCTCCCGGCTACGCCTTCGCGCTGGAAAGCGATCCCTCTTCGCCCGTCACCATCCGGGCAAACGGCAAGGCCGTCGCCCGCGGACGACTGGTCGATATGAACGGCACGCTGGGCGTGCAGATCACTGAAACGCTGTAAGGCCGCCCGGACGCGTTCCATGCCCGACATCAATCCGCTGTATCTCATGGCCGGTCTGTCCCTGCTCGGACTGGCCCCCTTCTTCCTCATGATGGTGACCTCCTACGTCAAAATCGTGGTGGTCACCTCGCTCGTGCGCAACGCTCTCGGCGTGCAGCAGGTGCCGCCGACCATGGTCATGAACGGGCTCGCCATCATTCTCAGCGTGTTCATCATGGCTCCCGTGGCCATGGACACCGCCGACATCGTCAAAAACATCACGCTGCCGCCTCAGCCCGGCTTTGCGGACGTGCTGAGCGTGGCCGAACAGGCCTCTCCGCCGCTCAAGCGCTTTCTTGCCGCCAATTCCGACGAAAAGGTCACCAACATGTTCATGGGCACGGCCAAGCGCATCTGGCCCGCAGAGCGCCACAACCTGATAAGCAAGGACAACCTGCTCATCATGATTCCGGCCTTCACCATTTCCGAACTCACCAAGGCCTTTCAGATAGGCTTTGTTCTCTATCTGGCCTTCGTGGCCATCGACCTCATCATCTCAAACATCCTGCTGGCCATGGGCATGATGATGGTTTCGCCCACCACCATTTCCCTGCCCTTCAAGCTGCTGCTCTTCGTCACGCTTGACGGCTGGCTGAAAATCAGTCAGGGCCTGCTGCTCAGCTATCAGTAATCAACGGAGGTTTCCCGTGCAGATCAATACCACCATTCAGGACGGCGTGTCCGTCACCAAGATTTCCGGCCGCATGGACGCCACCACCGTGACGGAATTCAACGAGGAATGCCAGAAGCTCTTGAAGTCCGGCTCCGGGCGCATCATCATTGATCTCGAGGGGCTGGAATACATCAGCTCCGCAGGGCTCCGCGGCATACTCACCATGGGCAAGGCCTGCAAGAGCGCGGGAACGGCGCTGGCCTTCTGCTCCATGCAGAACATGGTGGCGGACATGTTCAAGCTTTCCGGCTTCACTTCCATTCTCAAGGTGTATCCTACCCTCGACGAAGCCCTGGCCGGCATGCGCTGAGTCTTTATTTTCGTTCTCAACATTGCGCACAGAACGCCTCGTCGCCGCATGTGCGGCGCGCCGCGTTCTGCAAGCCCAGCCATCATCCATGCCGCAGGAGGCCTCATGCCACAGCTTCATGTTCCTGCACGATTGGAACAGCTTGCCGCCGTCAACAGCTTTCTTTCCGAAAACATTCCTCCCCGCTTTCTTCCCGCCCTTCTCAACGTGGAACTCGTGACGGAAGAGCTGCTGGTCAACGTGTTCAGCTACGCCTACCCTGAGGGAACCACCGGGAACGCGGAAATCGCCCTGCGCGAGGTGTTTTTCGACGGAGAGGACATGCTCTGCTTTTCCGTCAGAGACTGGGGATCGCCCTTCAATCCCTTTGCCGAAGCGCCCTCGCCCGACATCTCGCTGGACGCGGAAAGCCGTCCCATCGGCGGCCTCGGCATCTACCTCATCCGCAATGTGACCACGCATCAGGCATACTCCCGGGAAGACGGCGCCAACCGCATCGACGTCTATTTCTCCCTGCCCGAACAGGATTGACCCGTGCCGACGAACGATTGCTCCGGACGTGAAACACGGCTGCGCGCCGTGCTGGCAGGCGCGCTCTGGACGCTTGTCGCCGCCCTGCCCTGTCCGGCGCAGGCCGGCCGCATTCTTTCGGAAGAGGTCAGCGTAACGGAAACCAGCGCACTGGAACGAAAGACGGAGCACGAATTTCTCATCAACAGCATGGATGTGACCAGTCTTTCGCCTTCGGCCCGGCTGCTCGCCATGCCGAGGCCTATGATCTCGCCGGAACTGGCCGACGCGCTCAAAAGCGGCAGGGTGTACACGGCTCCGGAAGAATGGAAACGCATCATCCGCAAGGCCGCCCGGGCCTACGCGCTGCCCGAGGCACTCATTGCCGCGGTCATCCGCACGGAATCCGCATTTCAGGCGCACGCGGTGTCCCCCAAGGGAGCGCGGGGAGCCATGCAGATCATGCCCGAAACGCAGAAGGAACTGGGGCTCGAAAATCCCTATGATCCCGAAGCCAACGTCATGGCCGGAAGCGCCTATCTGCGCCGTCAGCTCGACAGGTTCGGCTCACTGGAGCTGGCCCTTGCCGCCTACAACGCAGGCCCGGCCAACGTGGAGAAGTACGGCGGCGTTCCGCCGTTCCCCGAAACCCGGGAATATCTCCGTCAGGTGGCGGCGCATCGGGAAGAAGCCGCCGACCGAAACGCCGAAAACAAAAAACTTCCCTGACGCCAGGGGAGAGACGCTCTCGACCGCCCCATCAAAAAGCAAGCAAAAACGCCGGATCTGCCCATCATGAACAGGATTTTCATTACTCTCGTCGGAGCAAGCGTCGCCGCCCTTGTCCTTGCCGTAGCCTGCGGCTCCTGGCTGTTCTTTCAATCCTGGGAAGAGGGAAAAAGGCTGGAACGCCAGAATCGCGAGCTGCGTGCCTCCCTGGAGGCCTCGCGCATCCGTCTGGAAAATTTCTGTGACTATCCCGCCGAAGCCCTGTGCGACGTCGATGCGCCGAAAGGCAGCGTCAGCGGAGCCATGAACGGGCTGACCGCCTCCTCTCTGCCGGAACCTGCGCGAAAGGCAGCGGAAGATAAGAAAAACGCCGGAGAGTCGCCGAAGTCATCGACGTTGACGCCGTCTGCGCCCGGAAATCAGACGCCATCCTCCGCCAAAGCCGCAGAAGCGCAGGATAATGCGCCCAAGCCCGCAGGGCCGAAAGAGACTTCGACCGCGGCCGCCGATCAGACGCCCGCCGCCCCGGCAAACGCCGCTCCCCAGGCAAAGAGCGCCCCGGGCAACGCTGCCGCCGACGCGCCCCGCAGCGCCGCAGCTCCGGCGCGGGCGAAAAAAACCTGGACTTCCATGGATCTGAAAAAAGACTCCATGCAGCTCGACATCGCGGGGGAAGGTTCTTCCCTCACGGCGGAAGGAGAGCTTCTTTCCGATCCGCTGCGCTATGAAGTCACGATGCAGGGCCTGTGGAACGTCTCCAACCGGCATCCGCAGACAGCGCTCATCGAAGACATGCAGTCGGACGTGCGCGACGGCAACACCGTGCTCACCTTTCCCCTGAGCGAAAAGCCCAGAGAATGCGCCGTCACCCAGAAAGACGGACGAACCATCTCCATCGTCATCCGATAGCTTCGGCATGCATCGCCCGGGCGCAAAAGCCGCCCGGAGTCTGTCCGAAAGAGCTCCCGCCGCGCGCCTGAACGTCTGCTCCGAAGCAAGCGCCGCAGCTCAACAACATGTCCGTTCCAGAGGTTCAGCGTCTTCGCTGAGCGCAGAATGCCGCGTGCGCTGAAAACTCTCTGCGCTGCGTCCGGCAATCAGTCGCCGAGCAGCTTTCGCAGCATGCCCGCAAACGGCCTTGCCATGGCGGGAAGCGCAAACGTTCTTCCCAGCACGAAATCCCGGAGCAGCGCGTCCACGCTTTCCCGATCCGCAGATATCTCCGTGGGACGTATCCATGCGCCCTGCTCGTCCACCTCGGCCCGGCTGAGCACAATGCACACCTCTTCCTCAAAGCCCAGAGGCCGAACCAGCGCCGTCACGCCGCCGGCCGCGCAGCCGAGATCCAGCACGTCCACATAGCGCCCCGCCTGACGGCGCAGCGCACCCATTACGGCATCGCTTTTCAGAAGCTTGTCCACTCCGGCGCGCAACAACATGGAAGGAGAGATCGCCATATCAGTTCTTCTTTCCGGCCAGCACAATGGCCTCGCCAAGAATGAACAGCACCTGCGCCGTGGCCTGGAGAAAAAGCATGGCCTCCTCGGGCTGACGATTCTTGACCGTTCCGCTCCAGGTGGCAAGCGCCATGATGCTCCAGTTGCCCTTGATGCACGCCGCCAGTCTGTCTCCCGCAGGCGTTCCGCCCGGCATGCCGGCAAGCTCCAGCGCCGTATCGTCAAGAAATTTCATGCCGCGCTCGCGGGAAAGCAGCGCAAAAAGATTGCTCTTCAGCAGCTCTTCCCCTACCGCTTCCCACAAATTGGCGGCCGCAGCCCCGGCAAAGCAGCAGGAGCCGAGCACGGCCAGCGGCTCCACATGGTCGTACAGCGAGTGATATTCCCGGATGCAGTGCTCAAAAAACGTGCGCACCAGCCCCGTGAGCTCCGGAATGCTGCGCACGGCATCCTTCAGAAATCCGGCCTTCACGGCTTCCGACGCCAGCAGGTTCTGAAGTCCGCTTCTGTACTCCGCAAGCTCTTTCAGCAAATCCTTGTTCTTATCGCCTTCCATGGCTGCCTCCTGCCTCTTTTCTGTCTTCTTTCGGGAAAAGGAACGTAGCAGCAAGGCAGGCCCTTTTCAAGTCCGTTCGTTTTCCGGCAGAAACTGCCTCAACGAGGCCGGGCCGCGCTTCTTGGCAGCGCCCGGGGAACATGCTAGTTAAACCGCTTGCAGCATGCGCGGCCTGCGCTTCGGACGCAGGGCCGCTTTGCACTGCAGACGCACGTTCCCAACCATAAAGGATGTTCTCATGAAGATCTTTCATTTCTTCGGCGATTCCGTCACGCTCGGCGTGAACGACGCCCCTGCGGGCGGGTGGGTGGCCCGTCTGGCCAAAAAGGCCGCCGAGGCAGGACTCTGCCTTCCGCCCGACACCTTCTACAATATGGGCGTTCGCAAGAACTCCAGCCGCATGATTCTCGATCGCTGGGAAGCCGAATTCAAGGCAAGAGTCATCGACGGCGTGCCTTCCTGCCTGCTGTTCTGCTTCGGCACCGTGGACATGGCCGCTCCCAAGGGTTCTCCCAATGTTCCGGTGGGCGAATCCTCCGCCAACGCCCGCGAAATTCTTCTGAAGGCCAAAACGTACGGCTGCACGGCTTTCGTCAGCGCGCCCCCCGTGGCGGACGAAGAACACTGCCAGCGCCTCGACGCTCTGTGCACGGCCTACACCTCCATCTGCCGCGCCATCGACGTGCCCTTCGTGGACATCTTCCACCCACTCCTGAAGATGGACTACGTGAAGGACCTCTCCGACGGCGTGC
>NZ_DBMAHT010000023.1:7841-25371 GCF_057866825.1 Mailhella sp. | reverse complement strand
AACCTGTGGGGAGAGCTCCGGCACGCCCTCCGGCGACAGGCGCTTTGCGCCGGCTTCCCTGGCTCCGGTCGGCTGCTGCGCTGCCTCCCGGAAGGCGGGCCCGGTGTTTTCCCTTGAAAACCGTTTGAGGCGAGAAGGCCGTTTCTTTCGGAAAAGGGCTCGACCGTCGACCGCGGATTTCGGAGCAGTCGAGAGCCGCCCGCATCTGCTGCGCCCCCGGAGCCCTTCGTTTTTTGAGGCGGCGGGGTACGAAAAGGATTCATCGTTATTTTTGAATTGGTACAAAAAAATATTATCCTATCTTTCCTTTTGAAAAAATTGGAGAAAATATTTCCGAACACAAAAATGCACGGGAGGAAGACCGACGAAAAACAGGATTGTGCCAAAACGTTATTGTATCAATGAGCTAGTCGGCGTTTTGACGAAGATGTCAGTTATTTTGCCGCGTTGAATTATTTTTGGGAGAGCTGGCACGGTTTATGCATCGTCAAGAACAGAATCTGACGTTCTGGATGAAGGAGGAAATATCTATGAACGCTGCTGATACCGGTTTTGTTCTTATCAGCGCCATGCTGGTCATGCTTATGGTGCCGGCACTCGCTCTGTTCTACGGCGGACTCGTGGCCTCGCGCAACGTGCTTTCCACCACCATGCACAGCTTTGTTCTGCTCGGCGTAGGCGCGCTGCTCTGGCCTCTCGTGGGCTACACGCTGGCCTTCGGTCCTGATATTCACGGCCTTATCGGCGGTCTTGAAAACATCATGCTCTTCGGCGTGGGCAAGGAACCTCTCAACGGCGGCTCCATTCCGGCGCTTGCCTTCATGGCCTTCCAGTGCATGTTCGCCGCGCTCACTCCCGCGCTCATTTCCGGCGCGTACGCCGAACGCATTCACTTTCAGGCCATGCTGCTCTTCTCCACGCTGTGGCTGATCGTTGTGTACTGCCCCATGGCCCACTGGGTGTGGGGCGGCGGCTGGCTCATGCAGATGGGCGCTCTTGACTTCGCCGGCGGCGCGGTGGTGCATATGAGCTCCGGTTCGGCCGCTCTTGCCGCCGCCATCGTGCTCGGCAAGCGTTCCACCATGGGCCGCAGAGCCGGTCTGCCTCACAACATTCCCATGACCGTGCTCGGCGCGGGACTGCTCTGGTTCGGCTGGTTCGGCTTCAACGCGGGCAGCGCGCTCGCGGCCAACGGCCTTGCCGCCAACGCTCTGGTCACCACGCATCTTTCCGCCGGCTGCGCCATCCTCGGCTGGCTCGCCGTGGAACGCTGGCACACCGGTCACTTCACCGTGCTCGGCGCGGCTTCCGGCGCAGTGGCGGGCCTTGTGGCCATCACTCCCGGCGCAGGCTTCGTGGAACCCTGGGCGGCCATCATCATCGGTTTGCTCGGCGGCGCGGTCTGCTACGGCGGTATTTTCCTCAAGAGACTTTTCAACTATGATGACGCTCTCGACGTCGTGGGCATTCACGGCGTGGGCGGCGTTCTCGGCGCACTGCTTACGGGTGTGTTCGCCTGTGCCGAAGTCAACGGCGTGGACGGACTTCTGTACGGCAATCCGTATCAGCTCTGGGTGCAGTTCGTGTCCGTCATCGCCACGGTGGGCTTCTGCTTCCCGGTCAGCTACGTGCTGCTCAAGCTCACCGACATGCTTGTCGGCCTGCGCGTGCCGCTGGACAAGGAAGTGACGGGTCTCGACATTTCGGAACATTCCGAATCCGGCTACCAGATATAACTACCGACTGATGAGGATACTGTCATGCAGAAAGAAAATTCCCTGAAAAAGTTGCAGGTTATTCTTAGACTGGAAACCGTGGACCGCGTGAAGGAAGCCCTGAGCTCCATAGGCATAGGCGGCGCCACGCTCATGGAAGTGCGCGGATTCGGACGTCAGCGCGGCCATACCGAAATTTATCGTTCGCAGCGCATGGAAGTGGACTTCCGCTCCAAAATGATGCTGGAAATCGTGATGGAAGAGGAAAAGGTGGACGACGCCGTCAAGATCATTCTGGAACACGCCCGCACCGGGGCCGTCGGCGACGGCAAGATATTCATTCTGCCCGTGGACAACGTCATACGCATCCGCACGGGCGAGTCGGGCAAGGCAGCGCTGTAGCAATTTTCCGACGTAAACGGGAACGGAAAACGGAAAAAGAAAGGACCTGAGTCCTCTTCTGGAAGACGCGCGGAGACGGAAGTCGCCGCGCGTCTTTTGCGCGCTTCGGAGGACGACCGGAAGCGTTCCGGCCGAAGCGGCGGACGCCGGAAGCGGACGGACCGCAAGGCCCGTCCGCCGATGGGGAATGGGGAGGTTCCCCGTTGCTGCCGCGCTGTCCGGCACGGCGCGGCAGGCGTGAGCTAGAAGAGCACGGGACCGAGAATCATGGTGACTATGGCGGTGGAAAGGTAGGCCCCTATGATGGCGATGGGCGCGGTCTTCCAGATGACGGCGGTATTGCTCCATTCGTTGCCGTGCAGCAGGGCGGCGCTGGCGCTGGCGGCGGGGGTGAGGAAGGCGAAGTGCACGCACATGACCACCATGATGAGCGGAATTTCGGGAGCCATGCCCGTGGCCTGACTGAAGCTGTAGATGACGGGCATGAGCACCACGCCCACGGCGCCGTTGTTCATGACCTGCGTCAGCAGCATGGCGCCGAAGCCGATGATGAGGGCGAAGGTCATGGGAGAGCTTTCGCCGAAGAGCGGCATGATGAGTCCCATGAGGAAGTCGGTGATGCCGCTGTTGGGAGAGGCCATGCCTATGGTGAGCGGCTGCACGAAGGCGAGCAGCAGCACGATGCCCCAGGTGACGCCGGAATCGACCATGACCTTGAAGTTGAGCAGGGGCTTTCCGTCCACGCGGATGCAGGCCATGATGGTGACGAGCAGAATGACCACGCCGGTGTTGTCTATGGCCTTGAGGAAGCGGGTGAGGAAGAAGTCGGCGGGCAGGAAGCTCGGCGCGAGCAGCAAAAGCACCAGCATGAACAAAAAGACGAGAATGGTCTTCTGCACGTTGTTGAGGTTGAGCGCGCCTTCGCTGTCCAGATCGTCGGCTTTGAGGTCGCGCAGCCTGGACATGTCGGGCTTGAACACGTACTTGCCCATGAGAATGAAGAACAGCGAGCAGAGCACGCAGATGAAGCAGGCAATGATCATGTACTTCGCGTAGTCTATGCCGCTGCCGGACATGGTTTCATAGGCGCTGAACACGGTAAGCGCCACCTGCTTGAAGGGAATCATGGACTGGCCTATCTGGGTGGCGAACACGATGCCGAACACCATCATGGTGGGGTAGCCGTCGCCGCGCTTGTAGCCGCACACTTCGCACACGCCGTACAGAATGCTCCAGCCTATGAGCGCCGCGGGCGAGGCGCTGGTGAGCGCGCCGAGAATGAACATGGAGGCCAGAAACGTGAAGGTGAACAGCCACGGTTTTCCGCACACGCACTTTCTCGTGATGAACCAGAGCGAAATGAACTTGGAAAGGCCGTAGTAGTTGATGGTGGCGCAGAACACGAAGATGAAGAACATCATCTGCACGATGGGGTGGCCGAAGCTGTTGTTGAGCAGCTTTACCGGTGTCATGCCGCCGATGAGCATCATGGCCAGCAGTCCGGCGAGGCTGGGCCAGACGATTTCGATGAAAATCCATCCGTAGAGCACGCCGAGGAAGATGCCGACAAGATTCATGCCCAGGGGCGTGAGCGGGGCGAGAGGCGGAAGCTGACCTACGCCGAACATGATGATGAGGCAGACGGCGGTGTGAATGTAGTACGAAAGGGAGAGGGGGCGTTTGTGCGCGAGAGTTGTGGTGCTCATGCTTTTCCTCGAAAAAAGATGGGATATTTTTCACGCAGGATGCGCGGCAGAGGCGCGGCCGCCGGGGGACGGCCGCGCCGATATCGTTCCGCTGCGGACGGAACTAGCCTGCATGCCGGTGTTCAGGCCAGGTGAAGTTGTCCATGTAGTAGCGGTAGGGCTTGATGGGATATTCGTTGACGGGCACGGGCACGGTGTGCAGTTCGCGTCTGCCGTCCACCATTTTCTGTTCGATCCACTTGAGCCAGTGGGCGTTGTCCCGTTCGGGGAAGTCTTCGCGGAAGTGGCCCGCGCGCGATTCCTTGCGGGTGAGGGCGGCGGTGAGGCTGAGATCCGTGAGCAGAATGGTGGACTGCGCCTCGAAGAGCTTGGCCAGCTCGTGGGCGTCGCGGGCGCCCATGCGCGGAGCGAATTCCTCGCGCACTTCGGCCACGCGGTCGAGGCCGCGGGTGAGGCCCTGCCCCGTCTTCATGAGGGCGATGTCCGGGGCGCTCATCACTTCGCGCATGTCGGCAATGACGTCCTTGGGGGCTATGCCGTCTCTGCCCAGATACTTGAGCAGGCCGTTCACCTTGTCTTCGGCGTAGGCTCTGTCGAAGGCCACGGCGTCGTGTCCCTGCACGAAGTGCGCGGCGGCTTCGCCCGCGCAGTAGCCGGTGGTGGCGGTGATGCAGGTGGCCCAGCCGCCCATGTACACGCCGGGATCCGGGTTGCGCGCAAGGCCCGCGGCGTAGAGACCCTTCACGGCCGTGGAGCCGTCGAGGTCGGCCACAATGCCGCCGTAGGTGTGACGCACCTGCGGCATCCACTGGAGCTTCTGGGCAAAGAAGTCTATGCCCATGGCACGCAGCTTCTTGTCGTTGAGGCCCATCCATCCGGCGCGCGGACGCATGGTTTCCACGTCTTCGGGCTTCATCTGGCTGCAGTCGAACACGATGGGGCCGTTGCCCGCGCGCACTTCGCACACCATGCCGCGGGTGTTGTAGTGCGGATCGGCCTTGGCGCCGAACTTCGGCGAGTACTTGCGCATGAAGTCTTCGCCCTTGTTGTTGAGAAAGCGTGCGCCCTTGGGCAGCAGGCCGGTCTGACCTTCCCAGGCGAAATCCACGGGCACGTTCCACACCTTCCAGAATTCAAAGTTGCGCATGGCGCAGCCCGCGTTCCAGGCGATGCTCACGCCTTCGCTCGCCGGCGTGTTCTGATGGTAGGAAGGCTTCCAGCCGCCGGTGTTGGTGGCGAGCAGCACGGCGCGAGCCTTGATGAAGACCGGAACGCCGCTCTGCGCATGAAAGCCCACCGCGCCGGTGACGCGGTCGCCGTCTGTGATGACGTCGGTGATCACGGTGCGGCCGAGGCGGCGCACGCCGCGTTTTTCGCATTCCTGCTTGAGCAGACGGGCCTTTTCAATGCCGCCCATGCCGTAGGGATGATAATAGTAGTAGCGCATGTGATCGAGCGCGCGCTGGGGAATGAAGCACAGTTCGCCCTTGTCGTTGCGCACGAACTTGTGTCCCCAGTTTTCAAAGTCCATGAAGCGCTCGTAGGACTGGGTGAGAATCTGGCCGAGAATGCGCTGATCGGCCAGGCCGTCGTAGTAGTACACGAGGTCGTCGAGCAGGTCGTCGAGGTTCATGTCGGGCTGCTTGACGATCATGTCGCCGCCGGAAAGTCCGCCGAGTCCGCCCCAGTCGCGGGGGCCCTTGTCCACCACCAGCACGTCGTCAAGAAAGTCCTTGGCCCGCATGGCGGCCCACATGCCGCTGAAGCCGCAGCCGATGACGAGAAGGTCGGTCGTGTATTCGTATCCTCTGGTTTCTTTCATGATATCCTCCGGGTTCAGCTCTTGGCGACTTCAATCTGGTCAAGGGTTCGGGCAAAGCGTTCTTTGAAGGGATGAACGAAAATGGCACCGGAGGGGCAGTGGAGCTCGCAGTTGAAGCAGGTCATGCAGTCGTCGGTGTAGGTGATGCGGGATTTGCTGCCGCAGGTCATGCAGCGCAGCGCTTCGGCAAAGCAGGCTTCCATGTCCAGAGGCTTCGTGTGTTCCGCAAAGGGATGTTCCGGGTCCGCGGGAAGCGCGGCGCGTTCGTGCCGCACTTCGTGGCGGATGCCTTCGCCGGGTAGTTTGTCTTCGGGCACGCAGGGGCGATTTCTGCCGCGTTCGCCGGTGAGGTCCGCGCCTTTCAGCATGCGGTCGATGGAGCAGGCGCATTCACGGCCGCCCGCAATGGCGGCCACCACGGAGGCCGGGCCGGAAGCCGCGTCGCCCGCGGCGAAAATGCCCCATGCCGACGTGGCGAAGGTGATGTCGTTCACGACGATGCGGTTGCGTTCCACCGTTACCTCGCCGGCAAAGCCGCTCAGTTCCGGGGTCTGGCCGATGGCGAAAATGATGTGGGAGGCGGCAAGATGCAGCGTTGAGTCGGCGTCGAAGAGCGGGGCGAAGCGTCCTTCCTCATCTTTGAGGCGTGTGCAGGCGTGCAGCTCTATGCCGGAAACATGGCCGTCTTCGGTGAGAATGCGCGCCGGGCCGAAACCGCAGTGGAATTCCACGCCTTCGTTTTCGGCGTCCTTCTGATTGTGGGGATACGCGGGCATGGCGTCGCGGCTTTCAAGGCAGGCCATGTACACGCGATCCGCGCCGAGGCGCTTGGCGCTGATGGCCGCGTCCACGGCCACGTCGCCGCCGCCGATGACCACCACGTCGCCGGAAATTTCAGGTTTTTCATCGTCGCGGCAGGCGCGCAGAAAATCGAGTCCCCAGTGAACGCCTTCGGCGTCCGCGCCCTCGATGTCCACCTTCTTGGCGGCGCTTGCGCCGGGAGCGAGCATGACGGCCTTGAAGCCGCGCTTTTTCAGATCGGCGAGGCTGACGTCGGCGTTGTCGCCCACGAGGGTGTTGCAGCAGAACGTCACGCCCAGGCGTTCCAGGCGTTCAATCTGCCCCGTGACCACGGCGTCGGGCAGGCGATAGGCGGGAATGCCGTAGCGCAGCATGCCGCCGGGGAAGGGACGGGCTTCAAATACCGTGACGGGATAGCCCATGTTGGCCAGGAACCATGCACAGGACAGTCCGGCGGGGCCGGAGCCCACCACGGCCACCTTGGTGATGTGACGCTGCACCTTTTCCTTCTGCGGAAGCGTCATGCCGCGGTCGCCGAGCACCTGTTCGATGGCGTTGATGTTCACGGCCTGATCCACCTTGGCGCGGGAGCACCTGGATTCGCAGGGATGGAAGCAGACGCGTCCGGTGATGGCCGGGAAGGGGTTGGCATTCAGGAAGTTTTCCGCCGCCTCGTCGAGCCTGCCCTGCTGGATGAGGTAGTTGTTCCTGCGGATGTCCACGCCGGCGGGACAGGCTGCCATGCAGGGGGAAAGCTCTTCCTGCTGCGTGTCAAGACGGAAAACGTCGAGCGGGCATGTTTTGGTGCATGTGCCGCATCCGGTACAGGCTGCGGGGTCGATACTCTGAATCATGGAATCTCCTTGGCGGGTTGCAATGCAGGACCGATGGTTGTTTCAGATGAATTGCCCCTTATGTAGCAAGAAGCGTGCCATGATTATAATATGTTTTATTTATTGGTATTTGTTGTTTTTTGGCCTTTGTAATGCAAGCGTGTTTCGTATTTAAAAAACACAAAACGTCTTATTGCTGTGCGTAAAAAATACAGTTACGATGAGCGGGCCTGCGTCTGTGCGCAGGGCTTGTCGGTACAGGAGAAGGAGCATGCGGCAGCAGAAGACGGACTGGGAAAACAGCACGGAAACGGGAGCGTTTCTGCGGGAACTTTTCGGAAGGCACTGGCGCCCTGAAATGCTGGTGAAACTGGCCGGACTCGAACTTTCGGCCGCAGGACGCGGCTGCTTTGCGCCGGCCGGAGAAGAAGCGGCGGAGTGGCAGGCGCTGGATGTGCTGCTGGCAAGGCACGAAGACGCGGCCGCGCGTCTGCGCTCTCTTGTCGGAACCTCTCCCTTCGAGCGCTTTTTGCGCAGCCTTGCCGAAGGGGACGAGCTGGGAGCTCTGGAAGCGTTTCTGGAGCAGGGCGAGCAGCGCATCCGTGCGCTTTCCACGGACGACATGCGGGCCATGCTCATGTTCGCGCTGGAGAGGCTGCGGAATCTTTCTCCTTCCACGCTTTTGCAGATAAAGCGTTTTCTCGGACTGTGCCGGGAGCTCAATCTGTTCATCGTGTGTTCGGGCATCTTCATTCCCGGGCTTCCTCAGTTTTTCTTTCAGGCGCGGGATATGGCGCTCGGCACCGGAGACATGGGAGAGACGGCGCTGATGGATCTGCTCATAGGCTCGCTCAACGTGTGCAATATTCCCGAGCACAACAGCGCGTATTTTCATGAAATCATGGCCCGGGGCAGGGCGGAGCTCGACACGGTGAAGGATCCTGTTCTTGTGGAGACGGCCGTGCCCTATCTCGGCATTTTCGCCTTTTTGGAAGGCGACTACGAACAGGCCATGAATTTCTTCTCCCGGGCCAGCCGGAAAATGCGCATTCAGCGCCGCCGCTACTTTGAAATGTTCTATGCCCGGCACTGGGGATTTGCGGCGGCCAACCGCGGGGATTTCGATCTGGCGGTGAGGCTTCTGCTCACGAGACTCCGGCAGGCCGAAGTGAGCAGCGACTCCTCGCTTTCGCGCAACATGCGCAGTCAGCTTGCCTTCGTGTATCTGCGCATGGGCAGGAGCGAAAAGGCGCTGGAACAGCTGGACATGGCTCTTACCGGCATAACGAAGAAGACCGACATTGCCAGCGCCGTGACCACGCTGCGTCACCTGGCCTGCTATCACATGTTTTCCGGGCACATTGAGGCGGCCTACAAGGTGCTGCTGCCCGCCCTGCGCAAGGCCGAGGCGCAGGGATATCAGCGGCCGGTGTATCTCAACGGCGTTTTCCTCGAACTGCTGGCCTGCATGCACGAAAAGGGCCTGCCGCCTCTGCCGTGCTATTCCTTTGAAGAGGAGCTGGCCCGCTGCCTTTCGGGGCCGAACCGTCTGCTGCGCGGGGTGGCCTTCCGCGTGCAGGGGCGGCTGCTGGAACGGGCGGGAAAAAAGGCCGAGGCCGTGGAGGCCTACCGCAGGAGCATTGCCCTGCTGGACGCCATTCACAACACGCTCGGGGCGGATCAGACGCGTCTTTTTCTGGCTTCGCTGCTGCTGGATGAAAACGAGAAGGAGGCGGCGCTGCTCGTCAACGAAGCCTGGCGGTCCTACCGGTATCAGAAGGCGTTCTTCTGGTCCGACAGGCTGCTTCGGCTGGTGCCGTCGTATCTGAACGCGGGAGAAGAGAGCGTGGTTTCCGCCCACGCGCTGGTGGAAGCGTTTCGCGACAATTTTGCGCCCCGGCGTTCCGGACTGTCGTTTGAGGAGTTTTCCCGCATGCTGCTGACGGAGTCGGGGAGGCTGCTCGGCGCGTCGGAGGGCTGGCTGTATCATCGTTCTCAGCCTTCCGCGCCGCTGCGTCTTGTGGAAAAAAACGGCTCTGCGCTTGAGAGTTTTCTGGGGGCCGCCACGGTGGAGGAAATGGCGGAACTCGTGGCGGAAGGGGAACCGGTCATTCTGGACAGCGTGACGGACGGCGAGAAGCGGGGCATGTTTGTCGGGCTGCCGCTGGACTGCCGACCCTACGGATTATACGTGCTCTGCCTTGCGGGCACGTTTCCCGAAAAGCTGAGGGCTGTGCTGGACGAAACGCTTCTGCGCGACATAGCCCGGGTGCTTACCTGGCCGTGCATGCTCACGCTGGAAACGGAACGCCGCACGCAGAGCGTTTCCGCCCCGGGCGAGAGCTCTCAGGAAATGATATGGGTTTCCTCGACGATGCGGAATTTTCTGGCGGACGTGGACAACGCGGCGGGCACGGATGCGGCGGTTCTGCTCAACGGCGAGTCCGGCGTGGGCAAGGAAATGCTGGCCCGGCGCATTCATGAGCGGAGCGGCAGAAGCGGCCGTCTGGTGACCATCAACATGGCGAGCCTGCAGGACGAGCTTTTTGAAAGCGAGTTCTTCGGGCATGAAAAGGGCGCCTTCACCGGAGCCATGAACAGCAAGCTTGGACTGGTGGAACTTGCCGAGAACGGCACGCTTTTTCTGGACGAGCTGACGGAGGCGAGTCCCAGGGTGCAGGCCAAGCTGCTGCGGGTGCTGCAGGAGCGGAGTTTTCTGCGGGTGGGCGGCACAAGGTCCATACGCATCAATTTCCGGCTGGTGGCCGCCACCAACCGCAACATCGGCGAGGCCGTGCGCACGGGTGCGTTCCGTGCCGATCTCTATTACCGGGTGGCGGTCATTTGTCTCCATATTCCGCCGCTGCGGGAGCGGCGTCAGGACATTCTTCCTCTGGCCCGCTACTATCTGCATCATTTTGCCCACAGGCACGGCCGCGACGTGGTGCAGGACTTTTCCGAAGCCAACTGCCGTCTGCTCGAACAGTGGCCGTGGCCGGGCAACATCCGCGAGCTGCGCAACGTGGTCGAGCAGTCCGTCATTCTCAGCGGCGGCCGCACGCTCGCCTTTCAGGAGGGCTTCTATGAAGCGCCCGTCAGAAGCGCAGCCTCCGGCGGTCGCAACGAACCTCCGGCGGCGGAGCGGGAAGAGCCCGTCTGTTCCGTGGAGGAGGCGGAAAAGCGATGCATTCTCGCCGCGCTTCGTCGGACGGGCTGGCGCATCGACGGCCGGTACGGAGCTCTGGCCGTTTTGAAGATAAGCCGCTCCGCACTGTACGCGAAAATGCGCAAGTACGGCCTTTCCCGGGAAGACGACGCGCGGCAGGACGCTTCCGGCTTGGAGTGACGAACGCTTTTCGATGCCGATGGGCGGGAAGCCTTTCGATGCTTTTGCCGCGATATTCTGCAGCAGAGCGCGGGAGAGGGGAAATGCTGTTCGTTTTTTGGATCGCGAAGGAGAACGTTTTTGTAAATAAGGCGTCGTTCGACACTGTTTTGCGTTGCGTGTGAAGGTATGGGGCTCTCTGGGGAAAACATAAACGTATCGCAGCGAAATAGCGTAAAATGTTGTTGAGCTCCGCGGCTGCGTCATGTATTCTCGAACAAGCGGCCCGGCGTCTTTCCGCATTTTTTCGGACGGAAGCGTCTGTCGCTCTCACCATGGAGAACAGTATGAAAACTCTGCAATGCGATGTCGTTGTCGTGGGCGGCGGTCCGGCCGGAACCTTCGCCGCCGTGAAGGCGGCGGAAAACGGCGCCGACGTCATTCTTCTGGACAAGGGCTATGTGGGCAAGAGCGGCTGCGGCACGTTCGGCGCCGGCTCGTTCAAGGCCTATCTCAAGGAAGAGGACTCCCTCGACCTGTGGTACGGCAAGGCCGTGGAAGAAGGCTTCTATATCAATGATCAGGACTGGCTGAAAAAGCATTTCGACACCATCGGCGACAGGGTGAAGGAACTGGAATCCTGGGGCGTGGTGTTTGAAAAGAACGAAGACGGCACCTATCGCCGCATTGAAGGACAGGGTTCTTCTGATCAGCGCCCCATCAAGACGCTCATGTTCCACGGGCCGCAGTTCATGGAAGTCATGCGCAGAGTCTGCAAGGAAAAGGGCGTGACCATCGTGGATCGCGTCATGGTGGACGCGCTGCTCCATGAAAAAGGCAACGACCGTGTCATCCGCGGCGTGGTGGGATTCCACGGCGTGACCGGCGAAGTGTACGTGGTCAAGGCCAGGGCCGTGGTGCTCACCACCGGCGCGCAGGCCTACAAGTCGCACTACGCCGATCTGCACATGGAAACGGGCGACGCGCACATCATGGGCCTTGAAGCCGGTGCGGCGCTCGCCAACTACGAATTCAACTGCCATCAGCTCACGCACGGCAACTTCGCCACGCACGGCATGAACGTTTCGCAGGGGCTCGGCGCCAAGTTCGTCAACGCCCTCGGCGAGGACTTCACTGCAAAATACGACCCGGAATACGCCTCTCACGGCAACCTGTGGCGCATTTCCGCTTCCATGGCCCTGGAAGTGCATTTCGGCCGCGGCCCGCTCTATTTCGATTATTCCTCCTTCACGCCCAAGGACTGGGAACTCTTTGAACGCACGCTGCCGCTCATGTACCGCTCCTACGAACAGGCGGGCTACGTGGACAAGAACCGCAAGGTTATTCAGGGCAAGCTGAGCTGGGTTTCCGCGCTCATAGGCAACGTGGGCTTCGGCGGCGGCCTGTACATTGACCTCGACGGCCGCACCACGCTGGAAGGCCTGTACGCCGCGGGCGACGCCACGTTCGGCCCCACCTCGGGCGTGGAGGGCTTCTGCGCCTACGCCATGCCTGCGGCGTCCACCACGGGCGCGGTGGTCGGCGAATCCAGCGCGAAATACGCCCGCACCGTGGGCGAACCGGACGTGGATGAGAAGGAAATCGAGCAGGTGGTGGAAAAACTCACCACGCCGCTCAGACATCCGCAGGGCGTGGATCCTTCCCATGTGGTCATCGCCGTGCAGGAGGCGCTCTTCCCCTACGACGTGTACATTCTGCGCACCGAAGAAAAGATGCTCGCCGCGCTGAACCGCATTCGGGAAATCAAGAAGTACGACGTGCCCCGCCTGTGCGCCCTCGACGCGCACGGTCTGCGCTTTGCCCTGGAGGCGCGCAACATGGTGCTGAGCGCGGAAGTCATGCTTACCGCCGCCCTGTACCGCAAGGAAAGCCGCGGCTCGCATCTGCGCCTCGACTACCCGGAAATCGACAACGAGAACTGGCTGAAATGGATTCTCGTGGAACAGCAGAACGGCGAACTTGCGCTCCGCACGAAGGATATTCCCATCGACCGCTATCCGCTGCGTCCCGAGCACAAGCGCGAACTTCACGCCTCCATTGCCGCGGCCAGAAAACTTGGGGAGAACATCTAATGGGCATCCGTCATATCGATTACGACAAGTGCGTCCGCTGCCTGCGCTGCGTCACCTACTGCCCGCAGGACGTCTTGCGGGCCGACGAGGACAAGCATCCGTACATCGCCTATCTTCAGGACTGCCAGTCCTGTTTTCTGTGTGAAA
Source organism: Mailhella sp. (assembly GCF_057866825.1). NCBI lineage: Bacteria > Pseudomonadati > Thermodesulfobacteriota > Desulfovibrionia > Desulfovibrionales > Desulfovibrionaceae > Mailhella > Mailhella sp. Next base: position 12,527 of record NZ_DBMAHT010000023.1, on the reverse strand, counting down.
AATACTGTCCGGCAGGGGCCATCGCCGTTTCCGCAGACCGGGAACGTCGGCCCATTCTGCCCTGGAAGATCTGATGGTGCGGCCGCCCTCCGGGGCGGCCTGCCGTTTGCAAACGCATCGGAACAACGCGGGAGATTCGCTCATGATTGCCAATATGCCCACTTCAACCTTTCTTCTCTACATCGGCGCGTTTCTGGTGCAGTTTGTGTTCGTCATAGGCTACGGCATCTGGTGGTGCCTTCAGGGCAGAACCCGCCCCGACAATAAGAAAAAGAGGAATTAGAAGGGGCGCGCCATGATGATTGCCATACTCGTCGTCTATTTCGGACTCATGTTGTTCATAGGCTACCTCGCCTCCCGCAAGGTGAGGGATTCGAGAGACTACTTTCTCGGCGGCAAGGGCTTCGGGCCGTGGTTCACGGCCTTCAAGTTCGCGGCCACCTGGGAGAGCGGCGTCAAGCTCGTGGGCAGCCCCGGCATGGCCTGGAATGCGGGCTGGTCTTCGCTCGCCATGGGCATAGGCACGCCGCTGTGCTATTTCTTTTCCTTCCGCGTGTTCGGGCAGCGCCTCAAGCTGGCCTTCGATCATTTCAACGTGCTCACCCTGCCGCAGATGCTGGAAAAGCGCTATAAAAGCCGCGCCATCCGCGTGGTGGCGGCCGTGGCCATCCTCATAGGCCTCGGCGGCTCGCTCGTGGCGCAGTTCAAGGCCACGGGAGAAATCTTTTCCACCATTCTCGGTCTGGACTATCTTTCGGGGCTGTTCATCGGCGCGGTCGTCGTGGGCGTGTACTGCGTCATGGGCGGCTATCTCGCCTCGGTGTGGACGGACTTCATTCAGGGCATCATCATGGTGCTCGGCTCCATCGCCATCTTCACGGCCACGGCCCAGGCGGCCTTCGGCGGCGTGTCGGGGGATCTGCTCTCCCAGCTCAACGCCGCGCTCGGCTCCATTGATCCCAATCTGCTCGACGTCACGGGCGGCGGAAAAATGAGCTGGTCCAATCTGTTCATCATTCTCGCCATCACCATGCTCGTAGGCATTGCCATGCCTCAGCAGAGCGTGGCCATCTTTTCCATGCGCGACGTGCGCACCGCACGCGTGGCCATGATCGTGTGCGTGGTGTTCTCCGCCATTCTCGCCTGGACGCTGGCCACCACCGGCATGATGAGTCACATGGTGCTCGCGCCCGGCGAGGTGAAGAATCCCGACATGGTCATTCCGCTGCTCATTCCCAAGGTGCTTTCGCCCATTACGGGCGGCATCTATCTTGCCGCCGTGCTCGCCGCCATCATGTCCACGGTGAGCGGCTCCATCGTGGTGGCGGCCTCGTCGCTCACGGAAGACATCTTCAAGCTCGCCATTCCAGAGCGCTACACCCGGCATCCCATGTTCTACAACCGTCTGGGCGCCGCCGTGTTCGTGCTGCTGCCGCTGCTCTTTGCCGTCAAGCCGCCGACCATCATTTTCTGGATCGGCGTGTTCGCCTTCGGTTTTCTGGTGTTCACCTTCCTCATGCCCATGATCGGCGTCATCCTCATTCCCGGCGCCTCCAAACAGGCCGCGCTGGCGCAGATGGTGAGCATCATGATCATCATTCCCGTATGGACCATCTGGCTGCAGAAGCCTACGGGCATTCCCGCGCTTCTGGTGGGGCTGATCGGCGCGCCGCTTATCTTCTTTGCCGTCAACGCCGTGTTCAAAAAGAGCGAGCTCGATCCGGACATCCGGGAGCTGTGGGAAAAGTTCCGTCAGCTCTGATCGTTCAGGGGCTTTTCGGCTGTTTCGTCGGAAGGCCCCTGCAATGTTTTCAGCGGAGTTTCGGTTTGTTTGCCGCTCTGCCTGAAGCGGTCCCGTAGCCTTGAACGACGGGCGCTCGAAACAGGCGCTTTCCGTATTTTTCTTGATTTGGTCGAGCCGCATGTTCGGCTTGCTGGTGACTCATGGACACGACGACGCTGACGCTGAACTCTTCCGGCCTTGCGTGGGACGCGGAGGCGCTTTGTGCGCGGTATGCCTTTCTGCGCAAGAGAAGGGAGGAGGTTCGGCTCGATCTTCTGTATTACCCCTACCGGCTTTTTCATCTGCGGGGGCAGGCGAGCTGGCGCTTTTTCGGAAAAAGACCGCTGGAAATGCTGCTTGTGGTCGATGCGCGCACGGGCAAGTGCCTTCGGGTGTCGTCGTTTCCCGAAGTTTGCGAAGAGCGGATTGTTTTTGAGCACGGCGATGCGGAGCCTGCGTTTGCCCCCGCGCGCGTGGAAGCGGACGGGCAGGCTCTTGAAGTGTCTGCGCATGTTGCCGCAGCCGTTCTCGACGAGGCGGAGGCGGCGTCAAAGGCGGAGGCGTTTGCGATTGCCGCGTGGGGGCGACGCTGCAATCTTCCCCTTGGACCGCGCGCGGACATCCGGTGCTCGGAGTCCTCGTCCCGTCTGCTCTGCAAGCCGTTCTGGATCATGCGACCGAAGGAGCGTCCGGCCGAAGGAAAAATGTTCGTGTTCGACGCCACCACCGGCCTCGGCGGCGTTTCCGAATACTGGAATGTGGTCGAGTATGTGCTCGGCATGGAGCGACGGGAGGCGTCCTGACAAGAAGGCGGCTTCGTAAAACTGCGCGGGACGGCGGCGCGGAAAACGGAACGCGCGGAACGGGCGCGCAGGCTGCGGAAAGATGCGGCCTGCGCGGGAAGGCGCGACGCTTCGGCGCAGCTTTAGGAAACAAGGGGCGTGCGGCAACGCGCGGGGCTCTTTTTCACCGCGCCTACGTTGAGAAGGGTGTGCGGGTGTGATATCGGGGAGACATGGAGCGTCGGCGTTTTGTGCGGCAGGCGCGGCAAAGGAGAAATTGTTATGGCGACGAATACCATTTTTCCCCAGGACAAGAAGTGCGGAGCCTGCCGGTGGTGGGAAGGCAAGCGCGTTCCCGAGATTCATATGTTCAAGGGCGTTGTCAGAATCCGCTGCGATTCGGCCCCGGCCTACTGCCCCATACGCAAGATGAAGATGCTCTCCGGCGGTTCCTGCCCGCGCTTCAGCAAATGGGAAAAGCTCTGATGCCGCTGCCCTGAGGGCATGAGCTTGTTAAAAAAGAAAAGCCATGTAAAACACGGCTTTTCTTCGGAACGTCAAATTCTGGTGGGCGGTAAGGGACTCGAACCCCTGACAGTCGGTGTGTAAGACCGATACTCTACCAACTGAGCTAACCGCCCCCGCCGTTTTTTCTAGGGGAAGTGCCCTGTTCTGTCAAGCAAGGGATGCCCCGGCAGGGCGGTGCCTGCGGCGCAACCATGAGGGCGGATGAGCCGGAAAGAGCGGAGGAGCATTCGGCCGGAGGAGCTTCCGAACACGTTTCGGCGGCGTCTCTCTGTTCTGCGTTTCCGGCTCTGAAGGGGGAGAGTTCAAATGCTGTTTCTCCATGAATTGAGGAAGGCAGTCCCTGTTGTTTTTGCCGATATGCTGTTGAACAATGATATGTTGCGCCGAAATGACGTGTTCCCGATTCTTTTATGAAAAGTTTTATGCATGACTGCTGCAATTATATGCCATGGTATGACAGATGTTTTGTTCGTATTTACGAGTGGAATACAGGTGTGATTGCAGATGGGAGATGCCCGGTAAGGCACGTTGAAAAATATGGTCATGATGGTATGTTCCATGGCCGTATGGCATAGGTCTTCATCAGCCACCTTTACATGAGGTAGTCATGTTTTTTAAGGAAAAATCTGCGCCTTCCTCCGGGCGGATTGTCATCATCGGCGCAGGAGAAGTCGGCTTTCATACGACAAGGCGGCTTGCCGAGGAACAGCGGCAGGTCATTGTCATCGACCATGACGAAGCGCAGCTGCGCAAGATACAGGAAGCGTTTGACGTTCAGACGCTGACGGGCTCGGGGGCCAGCCCGCAGGTGCTGCAGGACGCCGGAATAGACAAGGCGGAGCTGGTTCTTGCGGTGACGAACTCCGACGAAGTGAACATCATGGCCTGCATGTTCGCCAGAGAACTGGCGCCCCAGGCCACGCGAGTGGCCCGCGTGCGCAATCCCGACTATCATCTTCTGCCGGGCTTTCTGGAAAAGAGCCTCGGGCTCAGTCTTCTGGTCAATCCCGAAGAGGAAATAGTCCGGTCCATATCCCGCCTCATCACCATGCCCGGTTCCGTGGAATATCACGAATTCGCCAATCGCCGCATTCGCATGACGGGCATGAAGGTGGACAGAGGCCCCCTCATCGATCTGCCGCTTTTCCGCTTTCGTGAAGTGATGCAGGAAGAGCGCGTCATGATAGGCGCGATTTACCGGGAGGACAGACTCATCATTCCTTCCGGCTCCGATGTCATACGGCAGGGTGACATCGTTCACTTCATCTACGAGCCTGCGGCGCTGCCTTCCATACTTCGCGCGCTGGAGCAGAAGCGCCGCCCCGTGCGCAGCGTGTGCATTTACGGCGCGGGACTCATAGGAACGGCGCTTGCGAGAAGTCTGGAGTCGATGAACGTGCAGGTCTGCCTGATTGCCGGAAATGCCGCGGAGTGCGAAAAGCTTTCCTCCAGCCTCGGATCCACGCTGATTCTGCACGGCGACGCCAGAGACCGCAGTCTCCTTGAAGAAGAGAAGATAGGCGAGATGGATGCCTTCGTCGCCGTTTCCGAGAACGAAGAGTCCAATATTCTTTCCTGCATGCTGGCCAAGAA
>NZ_DBMAHT010000023.1:0-7831 GCF_057866825.1 Mailhella sp. | reverse complement strand
AGAAGCTCGGCGCCGGGCTGGCGGTGGCCAGCATCAACAAGGCCGAATATCTGCCGCTGGCGGACACCGTGGGCATCGATCATATTGTGAGTCCGCGCATAGCCACCGTGAGCAGCATTCTGCATTACATCCGGCACGGCAACGTGCTGGCCTCGGTGGCGGTGAGCAATGAAGCTGCGGAAACCATGGAAGTTTTCGTCGAGCAGAATTCCGCGCTCTGCGGCCGACGCCTGCGCGACATCTGCCTGCCCAAAGGCGTGCTCTTCCTCGCCATCGTTCAGGGCGACAATGTGTTCATCCCCAAGGGCGACACGGTCATTCAGTCGGACGCCCGCGTGCTGATCCTGGCGGAAAAGCAGCACATTGCGGAACTGGAGCGCGTCCTTGGCGATGCGGAGGCCTCCGAGTGCGGAGGCTCGGATCTATGACGTTCTGGAATATTCTCTACCTTGTCGGCATCATGATCGCCTGCGTCGGCGTCATGCAGATCCTTCCTCTGGCGCTGTCCGTCGGCTTCGGCGACGGGTACGCGGCTTCTCTGGCGCTTTCCTGTGCGGCGTCCGTGCTTGCCGGTCTTCTTCTGGTGCGCGCGGGGGGCAGAAAACGCCGTACCATACTCAGCAACAGCGAGGCGCTGGCCTGTGTGGGCCTGTGCTGGATAGCCGCCACCTGCGCCGGGGCGCTTCCCTATGTGTCCACGGGATTCATGACCCCCGTGGACGCCTGGTTTGAATCCGTTTCAGGCTTTACCACGACGGGGTCCTCCATCCTTTCCGATATCGAGGCCCTGCCGCAGAGTCTGCTGTTCTGGCGCAGCCTCACCCAGTGGTGCGGCGGCATGGGCATCATCGTGCTGTCTCTGGCCGTGCTTCCGCATCTCGGCGTCGGCGGCATGCAGCTCTACCGGGCCGAAGTTCCCGGTCCCACGCCGGACAAGCTGGCTCCCCGGATACAGGATACCGCCAAGATCCTGTGGAGCGGCTACTGCGTTCTTACCGCCGTCATGGTGGTGTGCCTGATGATGGCGGGCATGAATGTCCTTGATGCGGTCAATCATGCCTTTACCACGCTGGCCACGGGAGGCTTTTCTACAAAGAATGCTTCGGCGGCGGCGTTTTCCCCGGCCGTTCAGTGGATCATCATTGTCTTCATGTTTCTTGCCGGAATCAACTTTACTCTGCATTTTCGTTTTATTTCGGGAAGATGGAACGCCTACAGCAAAAGCGAGGAATGCCGATTCTTCGTGTTGCTCTGCGCTGTGCTTACGCTGCTTACCGCAGGCTTTCTGTATGTGGAGAACAGTGCCTCCGTTCAGACTTTTTCCGATGCGGAAAAACTGCTGCGCGGCGCGATGTTCCAGATAGTGTCGCTTCTCACCAGTACCGGCTTCGTCAGTGAAAACTACAGCCTGTGGCCTCTCGGCACGATGCCGATGCTGATGTTTGCCGTTTTCGTCGGCGGATGCGTGGGTTCCACTGCCGGCGGATTCAAAATCATGCGCATCATGGTGCTGGGAAAGGTGCTGCGCCGCGAGTTCTTTTCCATGCTGCATCCGCGCGGGGTGTACACCATCAAGTTTCAGGACAGGCCTCTTTCGGAAAAGATCATCTCCGGCAGCGGGGTCTTCTTCATTACCTACATGCTCATGCTGTTTCTGTGCACGGGTATGCTTCTTTGCTGGAACATCGACTTTTTGACGAGCTTTTCCGCCGTGCTGACATGCCTTTCCAATGCCGGACCGGGGTTCGGCCGAGTGGGAGCCGTGGACAACTTCGGATGGATGCCGCAGGCCGCCAAGATCATTCTTTCCTTCTGCATGGTTGCAGGACGTCTGGAATTCTACGCGCTTCTGATTCTGCTTCATCCTTCGCTCTGGAGAAGGCCGGGAGGGCTGTAAGATCCGCTGACGCCGGGCGCGACGCTCTTGCCGGAGCGCCGCGGACAGGAAGAAAAAGACCGGAGCAGGACTGTCCTGTTCCGGCTTTTTTTGCAGGCGAAGGGGGGGAAAAGGCTGCCTGCGTTTGCGATGGGCCGCCTGGAACATACCGTGCAGGCTTTTGGGCCTCATGCCGGAATCAGGCCGTGCCGGGCCCGGCAGAGGGCGTCGCCGTCGGGGCGTTTCGCAGTGCGGCGTTTCAAAACGTCGCAAGTTCGGTCGCGGATCGAAAGATCGGCGACTTTTTCTCTTCGTGGGATCGTGTTCGTTTTCTTTCGTGAAAATCGTCAATAAAAACGAATAGATTTTTTCCTCCGTTCCGCATGTTTTCCGCAAGGGAAAGCTGCGGGCAACGCCGGAAGGAGAAGAGAAATTGGCGTTTTTAAGTTGACATTGAATTTCAATTTCTTTATTGCTCAGAAAAAAGTTTGATGAGTATAACTTTTGCCCAGCGGCAAAACGTTGAGAGAGGATGTCATGAGCGCCGCCATAGAACGGTTTGATCGGGAACGGATTGACTCCGAAGAGCCTCGCCTGAACGGCGCGGCGTTTTCTGCTCCGCAGTCGGACGACTGGAGCGTGGAGAGGTATTTTGCGCGGGAGGACGCCGATCCGCTTTCCCGCGCGTTTGACGGCAAGATAGCCGTGCATCCCGGCGTGGGCGGAAGACTGATTGCGCCGCAGGAGCGGGAGGCGCGTCTTGAGGCGCTGCTCGACGAGCCCCGCCGGGGCGACAGCGTGGCGTACATTCATGTGCCGTTCTGCGAAACGCACTGTCTGTACTGCGGCTTCTACAACCGGGGCTATTCCCGGGAGGAGAGCGCGCGTTACGTGGACGCGCTTGTTCGGGAGCTGCGGCTCTGGGAGGGGCGCGCGGCGCAGTGTCAGGGGCCGGTGCATGCCGTGTACTTGGGCGGCGGCACGCCCACGGCGCTGGAGAGCGGCGACCTTGAACGTCTGCTCAGGGCCGTGCGCGAACATCTGCCGCTCGCCAACGACTGCGAGATCACCGTGGAAGGGCGGCTGCACAACTTCGGCCCGGAAAAAATGGAAGCCTGTCTTGCGGGAGGCGCGAATCGTTTTTCGCTCGGCGTGCAGAGCTTCAATACGAAGATACGGCAGACCATGGGGCGTCTGGCCCCGCGGGAAGAGGTGTTCCGCAGGCTGGAGCGCCTGAAGAGCTACAATCAGGCCGCCGTGATCGTGGATCTCATTTTCGGCTTTCCCATGCAGAGCATGGAAGTGTGGCTGGACGACATTGCCGCCGCCTGTTCCGCCGGGCTCGACGGCATGGACTGCTATCAGCTCAACGTGTACGACCGGACGCCGCTCGGCCGGGCCATACGGGAAGGCAAACTTCCTCCCGCAGCGGACATTCCGCAGCAGGCGGCCATGTTCGCCGCGGCCGTGGATGTTCTGGAAAAGGCGTTTTACCGTCGGCTCTCGCTCACGCACTGGGCGCGCACCAGCCGGGAGCGCAACCTGTACAATCTCAAGGTGAAGGGCAGCGCGAACTGTCTGGCCTTCGGGCCGGGCGCGGGAGGGAATCTCGCGGGCTGGTTCTACATGAACGAGAGCCGGTACCAGACGTGGCTGGACGCGGTGAGTGCCGGACAAAAGCCCGTGGCGACGCTGGTGCGGCCGGACGCGCACTTTTACTTTTTCCGCGCCGTGGCCGCGGCCCTGGAGCAGGGCTGGATGGATCTTGCCGACATGGAGAACACGTTTGCGCTGCCGCTCCGAACCTGGCTGGAACCGCTTCTGGAGCAGTGGGGCCGCGCGGGACTGGTGGAGCTTCGCGGGGAAAAGATGGTGCTCACGCTTGCCGGGCAGTTCTGGCAGGTGAACATTTCCCAGCTCATGCAGGATTTTCTCAAGCACGAGCTGGAGAAGGCAACGAAACACTGATATCGGGCGCCCCTGCCGGAAAGGGCAGGACAGGGGCGCGGGTTCCGGCAGGGCGCGGCAACGGCAGTCCGTGCATGCGCTTCGGGCCGGGAGCCTGAGGAACAGAGCGCGGATTTAAAAGGCCGCGCAACGAAAGGAAGGGATGATGAAGAAGACAATGACCTGGACGGCGTTTTCGACCGCGCTGCTTGCTTGTGCGCTGCTTCCCGCCCCGCCGGCCCTTGCGGAAGAGACCGTGAAGGCGGGGGACGTGTACGTGACTGCGACGCGTGTGGAAAAGGAACTGCAGCAGGTGCCCATGAGCGTGACGGTGATGACCGCCGAGGATGTGCACAGATCCGGCGCGCGCACCGTGGGCGAACTGCTGGAGGACGTGCCCGGCGTGCAGGTGCAGAACGACGGTTCGCAGGGCCTGAAGCGCATTTCCATCCGCGGCGAGGACGCCTTCCGCACGCTGGTGCTCATCGACGGACAGAAGATTTCCGAACACAAGTCCATGTCGGGCTCGCCCATGCTCATCGACGCCTCGCGCATTGAACGCATCGAGGTCATCAAGGGACCGGCGTCGGTGCTGTACGGTTCCGACGCCATCGGCGGCGTGGTGAACATCATTACGAAGAAGGGCGGCGAAAAGCCCGTGGAAGGCGAGGTGTGGACCGGATTCAGCGGCGCGTCCCGGGGCTTTTCCGAGGGCATGGCCGTGCGCGGGAATCTGGACGGCTTCAAGTACAGCCTGTCCGGCTCGCATTCCGATCAGGGAAACATCCACACGCCCGAAGGCAAGCTGGACAACACGAATTTCCGCCAGACCGACGCGTCCGCCTTTCTGAGCTACGACTTTTCCGAACATTTCACCATGGGCGCGGGGCTCGACTACTACAAGGGCGCGTTCAATTCCACGTCCATGAAGGACAACGGCCACGGCAACCGCTTCTTCGTCCGCGTTCCCAAGTGGGCGCGCACCAAGTACTACCTGTTTGCGGAAGGGAAGGACCTCAGCGAATACCTGGCCCGCGTGCGCTTCGACGCCTACTATCAAAAGAACGAAAAGGACATGCGCAACTATGTGGGACAGGCGAGCGGGCCCGGCAGCACCAGCATGAACGGCAGACCCGTTTCCTACGCCTCCGCCGACGTGGTCATGGACAACTTTGCGCACAACATCATCCGCAGCCGCGGCTTCTCGCTGCAGACGGACTGGCAGCTCGGCGCGGATCACTATCTCATCGCCGGCTATGAGCTGAACTACGACAGACTCAATTCCGACGGCAGAACCTATCTGAACAACCGCATTTCCATGTCCCCGGTCATGAGCATTCTCATCAACAAGACCACGGACAAATACTACGACGGCAATCAGCTCAATCAGTCGCTGTTTGCCTCCATGGAAAGTCAGCTGCCCTGGAATCTGGCGCTCACCTACGGCGTGCGCTGGACGCATGTGCGCACCGAGCTGACGCGCGGCGAAGAAGTTTCCAATCCCTACACCGGCACGATGCAGATGGGCGGCATGAAGCGGCCCATGTTCGACTATTCCGGCGCCGTGGAAAAGCGCGCGCTCGGCGACGACACGGATTCCCGCCCCGTGTTCAACGTGGGACTCGTGTGGACGGGCATTGAGGATCTGGCGCTGCGCGCAAGCTGGGCGCAGGGCTTCCGCGTGCCGAACCTGACGGAAAAATACATCGGAACGGCCATGGGCGGCGGCACCATTTACGGCAATCCGAATCTGGATCCGGAAACGTCCAACAACTTTGAAATCGGCGCCCGCTACAATCACGGCGCGCTGGATCTCGATCTTGCCTTCTTCTATTCCATTGCCGACGACTACATAGCCTCCGTGCCCGTGAGTTCCGGCAGCAGCGTCTATACCTACACCAACGTGGCCGACGCCACCACCTTCGGTTCGGAACTTTCGGCGGGCTATCGTTTTTCCACCCCGTTCGGCGACGTGACCCCCTACGCCTCGCTGACCTGGATGCGCCGTCAGTACGACGACGGCAACGGCTGGAAAACCTACGATACCGCCACTCCCGAATGGGTGGGCCGATACGGCGTCCGCTACGCGAAGGCCCTGGCCGAAGACCTGGATTTTCGCGCCGACGTGTACGGCCGCAGCCAGTCCGCCACGGTGTATCGCTCCTCCTCCGGCAGCAGCAACTACGATCTCGGCGGCTTCACCACGGCCAACATCGCCCTCGGCTTCGACTTCGGTCCGGAAAAGCAGTTCTCGCTGCTCACCGAGGTGCTGAACATCTTCGACAAGCGCTATCAGTACAATACGGCCATTCTTGAACCCGGTCTTCACGCCAACGTGAAGCTGAGCTACCGCTTCTGATGAACGTCCTGCCGTCCGCCGCTTCGAGGAAACGGCGGACGGCAGCCTTGCCTTGTTCCGTTTTCCGGTCGGAGGTCTGGAGATTCTCATGACTCGATTTCTTTCCCGATGGAGCGCGCAGGAACTTGTGGTCGTCGGCGTGTTCGCCGCGGCGTCCAAGGTGTCCACGCTGCTGATAGCGCTTGCGGGCGGCGGCATGAATCCCGTCAGTCTCGCGGGCAAGAATCTTGAGTTCACCACCCTGCTTGTGGTCATGCTCTGCAAGGTGCGCAGGCCGGGCACGCTGATGCTGTTCATCGTCATCAACATGCTGGTCAGCATGCTGCTGCTCGGCGCCAGCGTCACGCTGCTGCCGCCCATGCTGATCGGTGCGCTGGCGGGCGAGGCGGCCATGTGGCCGGGCAGAGACAAGGCGGGCGCAGGCAACGCCGTGCTCGGCGCGGCCGTGTTCGATGCCGTGGGCAAGGTGCTTTCCCTCGGCGTTTCCTGGCTGTTCATGCGCGAGAATCCGGCCATGATGGTCATGGTGATTCCCTTTGTCGCCATCGGCTATCTGGGCTCGGTGGGAGGACTTTTTTCCGGCGTGAAGGCCGTCAGGGAGCTGCGTCATGCGGGCATCATTCGTCAGTAGAAGGGCGGGCGTCGCAGAGGGCGAAGGCTTCGCGTCCGCATTGCAAGGGGCGTCGGTCATGGAAGAGGAACGTTTTTTGCCGGAAGAGCCGGGGGCCCCGCAGACCGGGTTCGACGTGCGCGCCCGCATGGCCGTCACGCTGCTGGCGTCTGCGGCGACGATTGTCGTCGGTTCCTTCGAGGGGCAGGCCGTGCTGTTTGCCGCGTCGTTTGCCTACGCGTTGTCCGTGCGCCGTTTTCGCGCGCTGGCCGTGGCCTATGCGGCCCTCGCGCTCATGATGGGCATTGCCGCCGCATGTTCGTGGGGCGTGTCCCGCGCCGTTTCCGGCATGCCGTTTTCTCCGGAAAGCCTTGTGGTGCCTTTTCTGCGCAGCACGGTCATGCTGAACGTGGTGCTGCCTCTGGCGCTTGCTTCCCGCATTCAGGCGCTGCTCACCGCGTTGAAGGGACTGCGCCTGCCGTTCTGCGTGTATCTGCCGGGCGCGGTGATGATCCGTTTCATTCCCACGTTCATGAGCGACGTTCGACAGGTGGCCGAAACGCTGAAAATTCGCGGATGCAGCCTCGGCCCGGGAGAAATGTTCCGGCATCCGTTCATGATGCTGCGTCTTCTGCTGGCGCCGCTGCTGTTCCGCTCCCTGCGCACGTCCGAGGAGCTGGGCATTGCCGCCGAGCTCAAGGGGCTTGAGGCGGGCGGGCGCTTTGTGCCTTTCCGCCGCCCGCAGTGGTCTGCGCGCGACACCGCGCTGGTTGTTCTGGCCGTGGCCGTCGTTGCGGCGGCTCTGTACTGTCACGCGCGCTGGGGAAGCGCCTCGTCGCCCGCCATGCACTGAACCGGCGGTAGCAAGTTTGGAGATGACGGCATGATATGCTTTGAAAATGTTACCTACACCTATCCGTTTTCCGACAGGCCCGCCGTGCGCGACGTCAGTTTCCGCGTGCGTCCCGGAGAACTCGTGCTGGTTTCCGGGCCGAGCGGATGCGGCAAGAGCACGCTCATGCGTCTTGCCAACGGCCTG
>NZ_DBMAHT010000022.1:0-25727 GCF_057866825.1 Mailhella sp. | reverse complement strand
GGCGGGATTCACTCCCGCCGTTATACGCAATGCCCGTCGTGCAAGTTCCGCAGGCCGTACAGGGTGTCTTGAGCAAACGGAACGTGGAGGACGCCGGGCGCTTCGACTGACGGCAGGCGAAGCCTGACGGCAGAGAGAAAAGTTTTGGGAAGAGGGATGGGGGCGCGGGGGAAGGGAGAGCGCCCTTTTTCAAAAGGGGCTCTCCCTTCCCCCGCAGGTTCACCGCATTTTTTGCTACGCGTCTTTTTCGGCTGCGGTCATGATCCAGGAGACGACCTCTTCCTTGGAAGGCACACGGCCGGAGCAGACGAGAGAGCCGTTGATGGAAACGGCGGGGGTGGAAAGAACGCCTGCGGCCATCATGTCGCGCAGGTCGGTCACCTTTTCCACGTCGGCGGGCATGCCGGAGGCTTCCACGGCCTCGCGGACTATGTGTTCGGTTTCCTTGCACTTGGAGCAGCCGGGGCCGAAAACTTTGATGATCATGGCAACCTCTTCATTGGGAGTTTGTAGCCGCGTCCGCAAAGGGCGCGGCAGGGAAGAAACGGGGGGCAGAGAGTGCCGGGGAAAGCTTCGAGGCTTCTCTTTTCCCCGAAATTTGTACGGTAGCTGCGCTTCGGCTGACGGCAGGCGAAGCCTGACGGCAGAAATGAAAAGTTTTGGGGAAGGGGATGGGGGCACGGGGGAAGGGGGAGCCCCTTTTGAAAAAGGGGCTCCCGCTTCCCCCGCAAACTCTCTCTTAGAACAGCGCGTTGAGGAGCCAGCCGGTGAGGGTGAAGACCACCCACAGGTAGCCGATGAAGGCGGCCTGGAGTTTTGCGGTCATGATCTGTCTGAGCATGACGACTTCGGGGATGCTGGCGGCCACGGCGGACATGCAGAAGGCCATGGTGGTGCCTATGGGCATGCCCTTGGTGAGCAGGCCTTCCATGACGGGCACGATGCCGGTGACGTTGGAGTAGAGGGGAATGCCCACGATGACGGCGGCGGGCACGGTCCACCACTCGCCCGCGCCGAGGTTTTCGGCGAACCAGTTGGCGGGCACGAGGCCGTGCAGGGCAGCGCCGAGCGCCACGCCCACGATGACCCATTTCCAGACGCGGCGGAAGATGGAGATCATTTCTCTGAGGGCGAACGTATGCCGCGCACGCACGGTCAGCCGTTTTCTTCCGCCCGAAAGGGGAATGACGGGCGTTTTCATGGCGTCGAGCACGAAGGGCTGGAGCCAGCGCCCGGCCCGGATGGAATCCATGAAGAGCCCGCCGATCATGCCCGCGGCAAGGCCTGCGGCCACGTACACCACGGTGAACTTCCAGCCGAGCAGTCCCCAGAGCAGCACCACGGCGATCTCATTGATGATGGGCGAGGTGATGAGAAACGACATGGTGATGCCTATGGGAATGCCCGCCGTGGTGAAGCCGAGAAAGAGCGGCACGCTGGAGCAGGAGCAGAACGGCGTGACGGCGCCGAACATGGCGCCGAGCGCGTAGCCTATGCCGCGCTTCTTTCCCGCCAGAAAGTCGCGCACGCGCTCGGCGTTGAGGGCGGCGCGCAGCCAGGAAATCACATAGATGAGCGCGATAAGCAGAAGCAGTATCTTCACCGTGTCGTAAAGGAAGAACTCCAGCGACGCGCCGAGGTGCGACTCGCGCGCAAGGCCGAGAGCATCGTACACGACCCATGCCGCCGCGCCCTGAATGCAGGAATAGGCCGTCCACCACAGCGCCGCCAGCACGACGATCGTCGCGCCGTAGCGCAGAAGCCAGCGTTTTTCTTCCTTGTCGTCCGTGCCGCGTTCAGGCTCGCGGCCGTCTGTCATACGCATGGAAAAAGCTCCTTTAAATGATATTTGTTGAACTGTTGAAATATACTGCGCGAAAGAAGGGCGGCCCCTCAGCGTTCGGGCAGAAAGCAGGGATCGACGTGACTTTCCCTGCGGAACTTGCGGCAGCACTCCGGATTGTCGGAACAGCATTCCGAAGTGAGGTAGGCAATGATGTCCAGCATGAGAGGGATGGATGCCTTGTAGCGCATGTACCTTCCCTCGCGTTCCACGGTGACGAGCCCGCTCTGCACCAGCGCCTTGAGATGGAAGGACAGGTTGGTGGCGGGAATGTCCAGAAGCCGCGAAATGTCGCCGGCCACGAGACCGTCGGGCGCGTTTTTTACAAGAAGCCGGAACACGTCGAGACGCACGTCCGACGAGAGGGCTTCAAAGATTTTGCTGGCACTTTTGCTTTCCATGGGTGAATAGTTCAACATGAATTGAAATATGTCAAGAGCAGGGGGGAAGAAAAAAATGGGAATGTCGCGGAATGAGGTGTTGCTCCTTCGGGGAAGGCCGGTTCGTCCTGTGAGCGGACGGAGCTGTTGTTCCGTGCTCTTGGCAAAAAACGGATCAAACGGCGTTCGATGAGCTGTCCGTCCTGCGCATGCGGAAAAACATCTTCCACGGTGCGGGCGAGCGGCCTACATGAGGAGTGCCCCGCACCTGCGGAAAACATTCGTGGAAGGAGGGCGGCCTCTGCCGCTTTCGGAAAAGCCCTCACGATCTTTCCTGCACCTGACGGAGGCGTGGAGCGGCAGAAGCGCCTGTGTCTGGGGAACGGGGCGTTTTGGGGGCGGGAGCACGGTCGGCAGAGGGCTCTCCGGGCCTTGGAAAAGGTGCAGTTTGAAGCGCTCGCGGACGAAGCCGAGCGGGGGAGCGGGGCTACTGCGTACCGGCATAGCCATTGTCCTCCCCACGAAGCCGAGCGTGAGGCGGCGCAGGGGCGGGGGGAGCGCCTTGCGCGGCGATGACGCCGCAGCTCGCGCGGGAGGCAGAAACGGGCAAGACCGGCCGTTGCCGCACGGCCGGACGTCTTGTCGGCGTCTTTCGGAGGTCGCCCGGACAGGCGAGGCAAACAGAAGACGCCGCCGTTCTTTCTGGGGCATCGTTGCAGACAATTGCAGGATCAAATGCGTTCGGTGCTGCAGGACGTGTTTTTCCCCCGTTGCTGGAAAAAACGGTGCGGCGTTTCTTTTTTACTGTTATATCGAGATGTTGATGAAGCAAGGGCAAAAGGCTCCGGCCAAATTCGGACAGAAGTGCGGCAGGCTCTCGTCTGCATTGAGGATCAATACATGAGAATAATCTCTGATACTTTGAAGAAAACAGGAGGAATCGGATGCAGTTCGACGTCGCATACCGAAAAAAAGTCCAGTTGCCTCTTGACCGGCTCTGTTCGTAGTGATTATAAAAAAACAGTTGGTCCGAAAACTTGCGGATTTCGCAGGGATCAGATGTTTTTATATTTCATTAAGATAATTAAATTGGTAAATTATATGATTTCTTATAAAAAACTCCGTACTTCGTTGTTAAACTGTCTGCAGGACTCGCTGCGCGATCTGCTTGTTCGGTAGGGCTCTGTTCCGCAGTGGGACAGGGCTCTTGCGTTTAAATGATTGTTTTTGGAGGAGGTTTTTATGAAAATGTCCAAAGCCCTGGTGTGGGCCGTGTCTGTAGCGCTGACCTTTTCTCTGGTCGGCTGCGGTCCCAAACAGACGGCTCCCGTCTTTCAGGCGCAGTACTATCCCGAATGCTATGATCCCATAGCCAAGCTGTGCAAGGATCAGGACAACACTCAGGAAGTGAAGGGCGCGGCCACGGGCGCCGTGCTCGGCGCGCTCGGCGGCGCGGTGATCGGCGGCATTGCCAAGGGCGACTGGAAGGGCGCTGCGGTTGGTGCGGCGGCCGGAGCCGTGGCCGGCGGCATGGTGGGCTTTTTCCAGGCCCGCCTGAGCAAGATCAGCGACAGAAACGAACGTCTGGCGGAATACCAGAAGATACTCGGCGAGAACGCCAGAGACTGGGATATTGAACGCGCGTCCGTGGAAAGAGCCTACAAGTGCTACAGCGATCAGATTGTGGCTCTGCGCAAGGCGGCCAAGGCGAAGAAGATTTCCAAGGAAGACTTCCTTGCCCGCATGAAGGAAATCCAGGCCGGCATTGAGAACATCAATACCTACTGGGCGGGCAGCCAGACCAGAATGGACGAACGTCTTGCCGACGGTGAATCGTTCATCAAGCAGCAGGAACAGGAAGATCAGATGCTGGCCAAGGCCAAGCAGCGCCAGGCCAGGAAGGATCTGCAGAAGATCCGTTCCGCGACGAACAGCCAGAAGACCAAGGTGCAGAACGACGCCAACCGCGTGAACAAGGCCAAGGGCCAGACCGAAAAGGAATATCAGGATGCGATGGCGTCCGTGGATCAGCTTTTCGGCGTGGCTGGCAAGCTCGCCTGATCGAGATTCCGGGAACCGAAAGCCGAAAGGCGCGGCGTTATGGTCCCGTCCGGAACACCGGACGGGACTTTGGGCGTATTGCAGAAAGGGTCGTCTGCCAGGCCCGCATCATTTAAGGATTGAGTCATGGGAAACAATTACATCACGACAACGGAGAGGAGCGGCCTGACCGTAGCGCAGGTGGGCGGCAACGATATTTACAGGATGCTGCATCAGATTCGGAGTATTCTGGAGCTCGACGGCAAGCTTGGCGAGGATTACCTGTCGCTGTTTGCCGAGCCTGTGGACGGCGGACGCACCATTGACTGGTATGCCGACGACGAAGGCAAGGCCGTGCGCGTGATGGAGCTTCCCCGCGAGGAGCGGCAGCAGGTGCTGCAAAGGTTCCGGGAAATGTTTGAGTCTCTGCACGGCTACGCGGAGGGACTGCGTTCGGAAACCCGGAGTCAGACGTACCGCAACTATGCGGACATTCTGGAAAAAGCTGTGCTTGTGCCGGGAATCGAATACCTGTACGCGGTGAACGGAAAGCCGGTTCTGGTGGGCTGGGGATTTTCCGAAGGCGACAGCAGTGTGGTTGAGGAAGGCAGAAAGCTCATCAAGCAGATAGAGAAGACCATAGCCGAAGACAAGGCGCAGACGCAGCCCGCGCCCGCGCCGACGCCGGCGGCCATGCCCTTTGCCGTGCCCGAGGAGGAGAAGCCCGCGCCGGAATCTGCTCCGCAGCCCGCGCCCGAGCCGAAACCGGAACCTGCGCCGAAGCCGGAGCCTGCGCCCGCCCCGCAAGTGAAGAAGGAGCCGGAAAAGAAGTCGTCGAAGCTGCTTCCCATTGTGGCGGCGATTGTGGTGCTGCTGATTGCGGCTGCGGCGTGGTTCTTCATGAATCAGAAGGACGAGCCTGCGCCGGACACGTCGTTTGCGTTTTTGAAGGGCGACATGAAGGCTGACGGCGTGTTGGCCAACGAGAACAACGAGAACGTGAATCTGCGTCTGAACTTTCCCGGCGAGGACGGCAGGGGCACGAGCTACGTGATCGAACCCTCGCAGACCTGCGAAGGCACGGTGGCGGCCAAGCACGGCCCGGGCAACACGGTGGTGTTCGAGATGAGCGAGATGGTGTGCCCGAACGGCAACAATTATCATCCGTTTTCTCTGGTGTGCGTGAAGGGCGAGAAGTCCTGCACCGGCACCAACAGCAACGGCGAGTCCTGGCATATTGAAATCAATGTCGGAGGAGGTGCGCAATGAGCGCGTTGTGGAAGTCCATAGGCTGCGCCGTCGTGGCCGCGTCGCTGATCATGCCTGCTCCGGTGTTTGCCAACAGTCTGCGTCTGGCCTCGAAGGGCGGGGCGCAGGAGCAGACCGCGCAGGAATCCGACGCGGGCGGCGAGGTGTCCGAGGCGCTGAAGTCGGCGGAAGCGGCGCAGCAGGCCGCGGAAGCGGCGAACAAGGCTGCGGAGGAAGCGCAGAAGAGCGCTGAGGAAAAGCAGAGCGACGCGGCGCGCCGGGCTGCGGAAGCGGCAAGGCAGGCGGCCGACGAGGCCGGAAGCTCGGCCGAAGACGCGCAGAAGGCGGCGGACGCGGCGAAGAAGGCCGGAGAGTCCGGCCGTGCCGATGCGGCAAAGAAGGCCGCGGAAGAAGCGGCGCAGGCTGCCGAAAAGGCGCAGAGTGCGGCGCAAAAGGCGCAGAGCTCCGCGAATGATGCGGCGCAGGCCGAAGAAGGCGAGCCGCTGGTGCTGCCTTCCGAAAAGGACGACGCCCAGTCCGGCAAGGCTGATGTGAATGACGGCTCCGATGCGAAGAATGCGGCCGACGAGGCCGACGCGCAGAAGGGCGCCGACGCGAAGAGTGCGGAAGGCGCTCCGGCTGCCGCCGAAGATGCGGCGCAGCAGGCCGCGCTCGACGCCGTGACCGGACTTCGCCCCGGCGACAAGCGCAGCGACGTGAAGGGCGAGCCGCTGGTCATTCCCGAAGGCGCGGAAGATGCGTCGTTCCTTGCGGGCGACTGGAGTTTCGACCGCATGTTCGTGCGGCCGGACGGCGGCAGACTGCGCGCGGATTTTTCCTTTGACGGAAACGGACGCGGCGTTGCCGCGTTCACCGATGACAAGAACGTGCGGCACACGGCCGAGGCTGCGGCTTCGATGAGCGACGGCGTGCTCAAGATTCAGACCACGCCCTACACGAATCCCGAGTCCTCGCAGGTGTACTATCCCGAATTCATGGAATGCGAAAACAGCGACGGCGCGGCGCTGTGCCGCGGCACGGACGGCTTTTCCGCCTGGGAAGGCGAACGCCTGATGGGCGAGCCCTCGAAGAAGGCCTCTTCGAGCCGCGCGGACAAGGCGGCCTCGGCCGGCGGCGCAAAGAAGAGCGCGGCCCGTCAGAGCGCCGGTCAGAGCGCTTCTTCCGGCGCAGGCGCGCAGCAGTACGCCGAACTTTCCTCCGGCGGCGCGGAACTTCCGCCCGTGGTCATGGAACAGGCCGAAAAGGCCCGCGCGACTTCCGGTTCCGACCCGGTGTCCGCGCTGGAAGGCGACTGGCGCTTCAGTCGCGATCTGGCCCGCAAGAGCGACGGTCAGAGCGTGGCGCTCGAATTTCATTTCGACAAGAACGGCCGCGGCTACTCGGTGATCCGCGACGGCTCCGGCAAGGACTTCAAGGCCGACGCCGAGGCCGGCAGCATGCCCGACGGCTCCCTGCGCGTGAAGACCGACGCCTACGACAACGGCAGCGGTCAGGGCTACTACCCCACGTTCATGGAATGCCGCAAGGGCGCGTCGTCCGAGCTCATGTGCGACGTGTCCAACGGCTGGACGCGCGTGGAAGACGGACAGCTCGTGTCCAAGGATTCTCTGGATCAGCAGGAACGGCAGCTGAACATGGAAGAGCTGCTGCCCGTGGCTCCCGAAACTCCGGGCGCAGCCTCTGCGGACAAGGCCGCCTCTTCGGCGCAGGCGGATTCCGGTCAGGCGGCGGGCGGCAACGTGGACATCGCCGGCATGCTGGCCCAGCTTTCGGACAACAGCGCGGCCGCGTCGAGCAAGATGTCCGCGGCGGCGGAGAGCCGCAGCGCCGCGTCGAAGGCGTCGTCGTCGAAGTCGGCCTCGTCCTCGTCTTCGCGGGGCAGCGCGCTTTCGCTGCCGCCCAAGGACGACACCATGTCCTTCCTTGAAGGGCACTGGCGCTGCAACACCGGGCTTGCCCGCGTGACCGACAATCAGCCCGTGGTGGTGGAGTTCCGCTTCGACAAGAACGGCAAGGGCACGGCCGCGGTGCGCGAGCTCTCGGGCCGCCGCTACGACGCTTCCGCCCACGCCACCTACAAGAAGGGCGTGCTGCGCATCAATACGTCCGATTTTCGCGCGAAGGACAACAGATCCGGCTATCACAAGAGTTACATCGAGTGCTACGACCAGGGCGGTCAGGCACTCTGCAACGGCAAGAATGGCGGCATCAGCTGGTACGGCGCGTCGTTTATCCGCCTGAAGTAGAAGGAGATCCTGGTCATGCATCAAATGCCGGAATATAAGGACACGGTAAGTCTCATCCCTTACGGGCTGCCGCAGTTTCTCGATTTCGAGCTGCCGCCCGAAAAGGCGCGCAAAATAAAGAAAACCTTTGTGGAGCAGGAAGTCTCCCTGCCCGACGGCGGCGCACAGAAAGACGGAGAAAGCGTGCAGCTGTGCGAGCTCATGGAAGATCCCGAAGAAGGCTACCTGCTCAATCCCGACGGACGGGGCGAGTACCTCGGCGAGGACTACTACACCGTGCAGGCCGAAAAGCATTTCGGGCCGTGGCTCGGCAAGTGGCTGCCCGTGCCGTTCTTCCGGCATTCCGGCGACGTTCACGACGACGGCCTGCCGCGCTTCCGTTCCGGCCCCACCAACTGGGCCCGCGCCTACGTGACCCGCGTGCCCTCGGCCGCCGATCCTGAAATATTCAACTGGCGCGTGGTGCTGGCCTTCGACATGCAGGTGGAAGAGCCGCAGAACGGCCGTCACGCCGCGCTCTCGCCCGACGACGTCACCGCCCGCGCCGTGTGCTCCCTCGCCGACCGGGAACGCGACAATTCCTGGTTCCTCACCGAGGGCTGGGTGGACGGCTGGCTCCATTCGCTCTGGGAGGACTACTTCCTCGACAGGGCCCACAGGAACGAACGCCCCCGCTGCATCGGCGAGAAGGAAAACCATCTGGACTATCTGGCGTCCTATCTCGTGTATCTGCAGTTTCTTCAGGCGGCCATCGGCCATCTGAACGTGCGCATCGTCAACCTTTCCGGCACGCAGGACAAGGCATCGGATTCGCAGTCCACCGACACCATCGACGTGGATCTCATTCTCGACATCGGCAATTCCCGCAGCACCGGCATTCTGGTGGAGAATCAGCCGAGCAAGATCACCGATCTCAACGACAGCTACCGCCTGCAGCTGCGCGATCTGAGCCATCCCGAAAACTTCTACGCCGAACCCTTTGAAACGCGCGTGGAATTTTCCAAGGCCGATTTCGGCTCCATGGCCTTCAGCAAGCGTTCCGGCCGCCGGAGCAACGCCTTCACCTGGGTGTCGCCCGTGCGCACCGGCCCGGAAGCCAGCCGTCTGGCCGGTCTTTCCTCCAACGCCGAAGGCACCTCGGGCATGACCAGCCCCAAGCGCTACCTCTGGGATCAGGACAAGTCGAGCAATCTCTGGTACTTCAACCGGGCCAACGTCACCGACAGGGAGGAACTCGTCTCCTCGAATTCCATCTGCCGCTACCTGAACAACGAAGGCACGCCCGTGAGCTGCGTGCGTGAGCTCAATCCTTCCGGCGAGGCTCCGGCCGCCAAGAGCTACCTCGCCAACCTGTTCAACGCCACGCTCCCCGGCTGCCGCAATCAGGACGCGCTGCCCGCCAACCAGCCGCGCTTCTCCCGCTCCTCCATGATGATGTTCCTGTTCATGGAACTCATTCAGCAGGCGCTCGTCACCATCAACTCGCCGGCCCAGCGCTATCGCCGTCCGTATCCCGACATGCCTCGCCGTCTGCGCAGCATCATCTTCACGGTGCCGCCGGGCATGCCCTTTGCCGAACAGCGCATCTACCGCCGCTGGGCCTACGCGGCCGTGAACATTCTCTGGGAGGCCCTCGGCTGGAAGAAGATCTTCTACGCGGAACCGCCTTCAGGCAAGGGCGGACGCCTCCGCGCCGCCGACGGCGGCACGCGCGACTTCCGCATGAATCCCGAAATCCGCTGCCGCTGGGATGAGGCCACCTGCACGCAGCTCGTGTACCTGTACAACGAAATCAACCGCAACTATCAGGGCGACGCGCATCTGTTCTTCGAGAGCATGGGCCGTCTGCGCACGGTTCCCCAGGAATTCGCCCCCGCCCAGACCGAAGTGAAGCCCACCCTGCGCGTGGCCACCATCGACATCGGCGGCGGCACCACGGATCTTTCCGTGACCACCTACGTGCTCGCCAACGACAAGTCTTCGACGAACCGCATCTGGCCCAAGCAGGAAATGCGCGACGGCTTCAACTTCGGCGGCGACGACGTGCTCAAGACCGTGGTTTCCGACATCGTGTGCCGGGCCATCATGGAAGGCCTCGTGAAGCGCGGCGTGGAAAAGAGCGCCGCCGACATGGCCATCCGCGACATGTTCGGCAAGAAGAGCGACAACACCCGCGTGCAGAACAACCGCATTCAGTTCCTGCGTCAGGTGGCGCTGCCCATCGCCTACGAAATCCTCGCCGAGTACGAGAAGAAGGATCTGCACGACGTGTCGGGCGAAATCAACGTGTCGGTGCGGTCGCTGTTCCGGGGCAAGGACGGCGCAGGTTCGGGCATCGGCGCGGCGCAGCCTCAGCAGTCCGTGGTGGACTTCTTCAACGAAACGCTTCAGACCCGCTGCGGCATCGCCATCGACGTGATGGACATGGAACTCAACGTGCGCTGCTCCGAAGTGGACAAGGCCGTGAGCGGCAGCGTGAGCGCCGTGCTCAACGGCATGGGCGAGGTCATAAGCGCCTACGACTGCGACGCGCTGCTGCTGACCGGCCGCCCCTCGTGCTGGAACGCGGTGGTGCGTCAGGTGTTCGCCATGCTTCCGGTGGCCCCCGACCGCGTGATTCCCATGCACACCTACCGCGTGGGACCGTGGTACCCCTTTGCCAACAACACGGGCCGCATCACCGATCCGAAGACCACGGTGGTCACGGGCGCCATTCTCTGCGCGCTTGCGGAAAACAGCATTGAAGGCTTCGTGTTCGATTCGAGCCGCCTGGAGCTCAAGAGCACCGCGCAGTACATCGGCGAACTCGACGTGCAGGGCTCGCTCTCGCGCGAAAAGGTGTGGTTCCCGAACCTGCATCCCGACAAGGCCAAGGGCGAGGACAAATACACCAAGGTGGTGGAATTCAGCGCGCCCATCACCATAGGCTTCCGTCAGCTTGAGGTGCCGCGCTGGACGGCCACGCGCTGCTGGCGCATGGAATTCGCCGACGAGGAGGCCCGTCACGCGGCGCAGGGACACACGCCCTACGAGGTGAAGGTGCAGTTCGTCATTCCCGAGCAGGACGAGGGACTCGACGACATTCCCGAAACCGGCCGCGACATCAAGGCCAAGCTGGACGAACCGCAGATCGACTACAGCGATCCCGAAGCCGTGCAGGAACGCCGCATGAACGGCGGACAGATGGAACTGGTCCGCGTTCCCGGGCGTCCGGTGCGGATTCTTCTGCGCACGCTGGGCAAGAAGGACGAGGAAGGCTGCTGGATGGACACCGGCATTCTGTTCTGACGCCCCTATCGAAAGCACATTTGAAAAGGAAGCCTTTTTATGGATAAGGATACGATTGTTGCCGAGGCCAGACGCCTTACCGACGCGGCGGAACAGGCCCAGCAGTGGATAGCGCGCAACGAGGAGCGGGTGCGTTCGTGCGGCAAGTCCAGGGAAGACGTGCTCGCCAAGCTGCGCCAGCAGGCAAGGCTGCTGCGCAAGCTCGGCCGCGCCGCGGAACGCAAGATGTGCGCGGGCGTGTTCGGACCGAGTCAGGCGGGCAAGTCCTACCTGCTCTCGTCGCTCGCCCGCGATGAAAACAAGGAAGTGCGCTGCGCCTTCGGCGATCAGACCTACGACTTCCTCCGGGATCTGAACCCCGGTGGAAACAAGGAATCCACGGGTCTCGTCACGCGCTTCACCATGACGCCCCCGGCCAACATGCCGGCGGGGTATCCGGTGCACGTGCGCCTGCTCTCCGAAACCGAGCTCGTCAAGATTTTCGCCAACTCCTACTTCTGCGACTGCGACCACAAGGAAAAGGTGGACAAGACCGCCATTCAGGCCGCGGTGTCGTCCCTCAAGGAACGCGCCGGGCAGCCGTGCGCGCACATCACGCTCGACGTCATGGAGGAGCTGCGCGAATACGTGAGCAATTCCTTCGGCGGCATGAGCCGTGCGGCCGCGCTCGAAGAAGTGTACTGGCGCGACGCCATTGCGCTTGCCCCGCGCCTTTCCCTCGACGACCGCGTGAAGCTCTTCGGCATCATCTGGGACGGCATTCCGGAATTCAACGACATGTTCCAGGCGCTCTCTTCGGATCTGGCGCGTCTCGGCAACGCCGAGGAGGCGTTCTGCTCCATGGACGCGCTCGTGCCCCGCGAGGCGAGCATCATCGACGTGGACACCCTCGGCCGCACGGACTTCTCGCTCTCCCACGTGAGCGGCGAAGTGCAGATGTGCACCCCCGAAGGCCGCAAGGCCGCGGTTTCGCGCAAGAACGCCTCGGCGGTCATTGCCGAGCTCACCCTCGTGATGACCCACAAGCCCGCCGACTACTTCGATCACACCGATCTTCTGGACTTTCCGGGCTACAAGGCGCGTCTGGAATGTTCGGACATCCGCGACTACCTGCACAAGGGCCGCGCCGACAGCGCGGTGGAACAGTTCTTCCGCCGCGGCAAGGTGGCGTACCTGTTCCAGCGCTACAACGCCGAGCGCGAGCTGACGAGCCTGCTTCTGTGCGTGGCCACCACCGACAACACGCCCGGCCTGCCCGCCGCCGTGGAGGAATGGATCACCGCCACCCACGGCAAGACCCCGGAAGACCGCGTTCACGCCAAGACCGCGCTGTTCTACATTCTCACGAAGTCGGATCATCACTTCGAGGAGAAGAGCGGCGCCAAGTTTGAAACCCGCTGGGACGACGTGGTGAAGGGCGTGTTTCTCGGCCACTTCTCCGGAGCGTACAGTCAGAACACCCGCTGGGTGGAGGAATGGACGCCGAATCAGCCCTTCAACAATCTGTACATGCTGCGCAACGTGAACATCCGTTGGGACAACATGATGACCTACAACGCCGAGGGCCGGGAAACGGGCGTGCGCGAGGACAAGGAACAGTATCGCGACGAACTGCGCAAGGCGTTCATCGAATCGGCGCTGGTGCAGCGTCATTTCCGCTCGCCGGCCACGGCCTTCGACGAAATCATGAATCCCAACGACGGCGGCATCGAGCACATCAAGCGCTGCCTCCAGCCGCTGTGCGATCCCAATCTCAAGCTCGGTCAGATATCCAACGCCCTCTATGCCGCAAGACAGACGCTCTACGCCACGCTTGCGCCGTTCTATCATTCCGGCAATCAGGAGGAGGAGCTCAAGAAGAAGATGGCGTTGTTCGGCCGCTTCGGCAAGCTGTTCATGAATCCGAACTTCCAGGAACGCTTCCCCGAACTGCTGAACAACTTCAAGATTTCTCCCGAGCAGCTCTACTATCTGTACAGCGAGGCGGAACGCAGCTACGACGAGTATCGGGAGTCGTCGTTCAGCATGCCGGAGGAGGCGGAAAGCGCGCCGGAGACCGATACGCTCGACATGTCGGACGTCGATCCTCTGGACTTCTTCGACGAGCCCGCGCCTGCCGCGCCCGGCAAAAAGGAACCCTCGCCCGCGGACAAGGACGAGCTTTCGTTCTACGCCGAGCGCATCATCGAGGCGTGGAGCATGCGCATGCGCTCGCTTGCCGACACCACGGAATGCACGAGCTACTACCTGTTCCCGAAGACCATCTTTCTTGCGGTGCTCGACGAATTCGACGCGGCCGTGGCCCGTCTGAACATCGAAGGGCGACTGGAGAACAAGTTCCGGGAAATCGCCCAGCCCGTGGACGTGCCCAAGGAAAGCAAGATACGCAAGCAGGCGAGCTACGCCATAGGCGTGCTCAACGACTTCGTGAGCTGGATGGGCAAGAAGCCCGCGGAAAGCAACGAATCGCAGCGCGTGGTGAACTATCGGGGTCAGAACGTCACGGTGTTCCGCGACAAGCCGCAGATCACGGGATATCCCGTGCTGCCGGAAACGTTCAAGCCTTTCGTGAAGCAGTGGTACAAGGACTGGCTCACCACGTTTTACGGCATGCTGGTGGACAACGTCACCTTTACCGACGGGCTCAAGATCAATCTTGAGGAAAACGCGAAGCTCGGCAGGATCATCAATCAGATTAACGGGGAACAGGCAAGCGCATGAGAGCGGAATTTACACAGGACGGAATGAATCAGGGCTATGCCCGGGTAACGCTGACGCGGGAAGCAGGCGACGCCGCCTTTTACGAAGAGGGCGACAGCATTGCGCTGGGGCATTTTCCGGGAAACTCGTGCGAGTATCTGTGCGCGAGCGGAAACAGAAACTGGAGCGGCGCGCCGGAAGCGCTGGCTCTGGAAGTGAAGCCCGAAGTGCAGGGCGAGAGCGTGTCGTTTGAGCTCCAGCCCGCCTACGTGGACAGCATGGACGACGGCGTGTATCGCGTCTGCCTCATGGGCGCGGACGGCCGCGTGAAGGCGGAAACCGACGACATGCCCGCCTACGACGTGAGCTGGTCCGGGCTGGAAGGCACGAGCACCATCAAGGATTACCGCCTTGAGGAAGCCCGCCTCCGCGAAGAAGAGGAGGCCGCGCGCCGAAAGGAACGCGAAGAGGCGGAACGGCGCAGAGCTGAGGAAGAGGCGGCGAAGGCCGCAAGCGCGGCGGAAGCCGGATCTTCCGAGGAGCTGCCCTCGCTTGACGCGGGCGGCAGCGCGCCTGCGGCCCCGCAGGGCAAGAGCCGCGCGCCGCTCATTGCGGCGGCCGTGGTGGTGGTGGCGCTTCTCGCGGCCGGCGGCGCGTATTTCATGACGCAGGGCGGCAGCGAGCCTTCCGCCGAGCAGGCCGAGCAGGACAAGGCGGCGCAGGAAAAGGCCGAGGCCGAGAAGAAGGCCGCGGAAGAAGCCGCGAAGGCCGAAGCCGAAAAGAAGGCCGCTGCGGAAAAGCAGGCGGCCGAGGAAGCGGCGAAGGCCGAAGCGGAAAAGGCGGCGGCTGAAAAGGCTGCTGCTGAAAAAGCCGCTGCTGAAAAAGCCGCGGCGGAAAAGGCGGCTGCGGACAAGGCTGCGGCCGAAAAGGCTGCCGCGGAGAAGAAGGCCGCGGAAGAGGCGGCCATGCGCGCCGACGCCAAAGGACGCGTGGCCTCGTTCTTTGCCGGGGAACGCAATCCCGAGGCGGCCATGAAGCTTGCGGGCGAACTCGACGCCGACACGCCGGAACAGCAGGACGCCATTTTCCGCCTGTACTACTACGCTGCGGGCGAAGACAATGCGCAGGCCGCGCAGCGCTACGCCGAATGCGTGGATCCCTCGCGTCCGGCGTGGGGCAGCATCAGCAAGGACGGCGCGGAAGCCTGGTACTATTACGGCAAGTCGCCCGACGGGGAAAAGGCCCGCGCCTCTCTCAAGGCCTGGACGGAAAAGGCCGCGGCCGAAGGCAACGCCGAGGCGGCCGCCTGGCTCAAGGACATGAAGTAGGTTTCCCATGAAGCATGTTATTGCAGCATCCATGTTGTGCGCGCTGACGCTTTTCGCGCCCTGCCTTGCGCAGGCCGAGCAGCCTCTCGTGCAGGAAGGCAAAACCACGGTGTTTCAGCGCGTGGTGTCGCATCCCGGGGCAAAGCTCTACAGCGACGCCTCGGCCTCCAGGGTGGTGGGCAATCCGCGCACCTTCACTTCCTATTACGTGTACGCCCGGCAGAACGACATGCTGCGCGTAGGCGTGTCCTCCACCGGTTCGGACGGCTGGCTCAAGATCTCCGAAACCACCGAATGGCCGCAGGCCATCACCATGGTGTTCACCGATCAGATGGGGCGTCAGCCGGTGCTGTTCTTCCGCAGTCACGACGCCATCGTGGATCTGTGCACGGCCGACAGCATCAAGGACACCGTGGCGCAGTACGTGGAGCTCTTCAACACGCCCGGCGCGCGCAAGCCCGCGGATCTGCCGGTCATTGCCGCCGAGCCCATGGAAAAGGACGGACAGGTGTCGCAGAAGAACTTCTATCTTCTGCCCGTGCTCTCCACGGACGATCAGTTCAAGGACAGCGGCACGCAGCTTCTTCAGGTGGCCTGCATCGATCCCGGCGTGCAGAAGGATCCCGAAAAGGACGCCGACAAGGAAAAGGCCAAGGGTTCCGACGGCATGACCACGGGCATCGTGTTCATCATCGACACCACGAAGTCCATGAAGCCCTACATCGATCAGACCCGCGAAATCATCCGCACGGTGTACGACAGACTCCAGAAGTCGCCCGCCAAGGACAAGGTGGCCATTGCCGTGGTGGCGTTCCGCAGCAACGTGGAAAAGCGCCCGGCCACCGAGTACAACACGCGCATCGTGAGCGATTTCGCCACGGTGGAGGAGCGCTCGTCGCTGGAGCGCATGCTCGATCAGGTGGAGGAATGTCAGGCGTCCACCCACGCCTTCGACGAAGACTCCCTCGCCGGCGTGAAGGAGGCCGTGGATTCCTTGAGCTGGAACCGCGTGGACGCCAAGACCATGCTGCTCATCACCGACGCCGGGCCCCTTGCGGGGAGCGATCCCACGTCGAAGACCGGCATGTCGCCGGAAGGCATGGCCGACTACCTGCGCACGAACAAGATATTCCTCACGGCCGTTCACGTGAAGACGCCCGCAGGCAAGAAGGATCATTCCTACGCGGAAGAGAGCTACCGCGCGCTTTCCATGCTGAGCAACAACCGTTCGAGCTACATTCCCATCAACGCGCCCACGCCCGCGGAAGGCGCGCGTCAGTTCCAGGCCGTGGGCAAGCTCATTGCCGAAACCTACTGCAACATTGCCGAACAGCAGCTCAAGGGCGGCATGCTGAACAAGCCCAAGACGCAGGATCTGCCCAAGTCCGCCTCGCCGGAAGAGCGGGCCCGCCGCACGGCCGAGGCCATCGGCTACGCCATGCAGCTTCAGTTCGTGGGCGACAACCGCGGCACCACGGCTCCGCAGGTGGTGAGCGCCTGGATTGCCGATTCCGACCTCACGTCGCTGGAAGAGAATCCCAACGGCGCGCCCGTGCCTGCGGTGTATCCGGCGGTGCTGCTCACCAAGCTGCAGCTCAGTCAGCTGCGCAAGCAGCTCAAGCTCATCATTTCCACGGCCGAAGAGGCGTTTTTGCAGGACAGCGAACACTTCAACTTCTATGAACAGCTCATATCGGCGGCCGCGCAGATGAGCCGCGACCCGTCGAGCTTCAACAAGGATCCGGAAGCGAACCTCGCCCAGAAGGGCGTGCTGCTCGAAGTGCTGGACGGTCTGCCCTACAAGAGTCAGGTGCTGCGCCTGCGTCAGGAGGACTGGACCGACATGAGCACCGGTCAGCAGCAGGAGTTCATCCGTCGCCTCAAGGGGCTCGTGCGCCGCTATGAGGAATACGACCGCGACAACACCCACTGGGAGGGCTTCGGTTCCCCCAACACCAACGAATGGGTGTACCGCGTGCCGCTGGACATGCTGCCGTAATGATAGCGCATCTTGAAAACGTGACCAAACAGCGCGACATGGGGGCGGGCTACCGCCTCCATATCCGCCGTTTTTCCGTGCAGGAAGGGGAGAGCATCGCCATCACCGGGCCGAGCGGCTGCGGCAAGAGCACCACGCTCGACCTTCTGGGCATGGTGCTGCGTCCCGACGAGGCGGAAACCTTTGTCTTTTCCTTCGACGGCAAAGAGGCGGACGTCGCCGGGCTGTGGAGCCGGGGCAGAACCGACGCGCTCACGGATCTGCGCCGCCGTCACCTGGGCTACGTGCTCCAGACGGGCGGCCTCTTTCCCTTCCTGACCGTGGAGGAAAACGTGAAGCTCACGGCGCTTGCCGCAGGCATGGAGCCCGCGCAGGCCGCCAAGCGCGCCGACGCGCTCATGGAACGCCTCGGCATCGCCCGGCTGCGCCGCGCGGAGCCTGCGTCGCTGTCCATAGGCGAGAGGCAGCGCGCGGCCATCGCCCGGGCGCTTGCGCCGCAGCCGCGCCTTCTGCTTGCCGACGAACCCACCGCCGCCCTGGATCCCGGACTCTCCCGCACGGTCATGAAACTGTTTCTCGACGTGGTGCGGGAAAGCGGCTCGTCGGTGGTCATGGTGTCGCACGACGTGTCCCTCGTGCATGAGTTCGCCTTCCGCGAAGTGCCCGTGGTCGTGCGCAGCGAAGGCGATCACTTGAGCGCCTTTCTGGACGATCAGGCCGGAGGTCGCTGATGTTCCGTCTGTTGTTTTTGTCCCTGCGTCTTGCCCTGCGCGACTGGCTGCACGAACGCAGCCTCTCCTTCTGCGGCGTGCTCGCCCTGGCCAGCATGCTTGCGCCGCTGCTCGTCCTGCACGGGGTTCACATGGGCGTCATCGAGCGCCTCAGGGAAAATCTCATGCGCGATCCCGCCGTGCTGGTGCTCATTCCTTCAGGGGGGAGCGGCGCAGGCTTCGAGGAAGACTTCATCCGCAAAGTCTCCGATCAGCCCGGCTGCCGCTTCTGCATCGGCCGCACCCGCGACGTGGCTTCCGAACTGCAGCTCTCGGCGGGCGAGCGGCGGCAGACCGTCACGCTGGAAGCCTCGTCCCCGGGCGATCCCGTGCTTGAGGACTACGGCGCCTCTTCGCCGAAATCCACGCCGGAGCGCTTTGAAATCGTGCTTTCGTCGAGCGTTGCCGACAGGCTCAAGGTTGCGCCCGGAGACACGGTTTCGGCGTCGCTCGGGCGGCGGCTTTCGTCGGGGCAGTTCCAGCGCCGCGCGCTGGAATTCGTGGTGACGGGAGTGCTTCCGCCCTCGGCCACGGGCATGGACACCGCCTTCGTGGACATGAACACCCTCACCGCCGTGCAGGATTTCCGCGACGGCGTGAGTTCCGATCTTCTGGGCTTTGAAGGCGATCTGCCGCCGGCAGAGGCGCGGCACTTTGCCTCGTTCCGCGCCTACGCCCGCTCGCTCGACGACGTGGAACCCCTCGAAGAGTGGTTTGAAGCGCAGCATGTGAGCGTCAAGACGCGCTCGCGCGACATCGCCAACATCAGGAGCATCGATTCCACGCTCTCGTCGGTCATCATGCTCATTGCGCTTGTCGCCTGCGCGGGCTTTTTTGCGTTCATGGCGAGCACGGCGCAGGCGGCCGTGCGCCGCAAGTGGAAGCTCATGGGCATGCTGCGGCTCATCGGCTTTACGCGCTCGTCGCTGCTGGCGTATCCCGTGGCGCAGGCCATGGCCACCGGAGCCGCGGGCAGTGTGCTGGCCTTCGCCTTTTACGGCGCGGCGGCGCATGCCGTGGACATGATGTTTTCCGCGCAGACCGGGGGAGAAGCCATCTGCACGGTTTCGCCCGCGTTTTTCGCGTTCACGTTTCTTTGCGTGCAGCTTCTGGCCGTGCTGGCTTCGCTGCACGCCGCCGTGCGGGCCTCGGCCATTGAGCCGTCGGCGGTCATCAGAGAGTTGTAGAGAGTTCGGGGGTATGTCATGCTGAAAAAAACGGTCATTGTTTCCATGCTTGCTGCGGGGCTTCTTCTGTTGCCCTCCGTGGGCGAAGCCGCGCTCAAGTCCGCCAGGAAGGAAGCCGCTCAGGCGGCGGATCCTGCGGCCCTCTGCAATCCCCGGCCCGCGCCCGATGATCTGGAACTGCCCATGCCCTGCGGCATGAAAATGGTGCTGCGGCCCGTGGCCATTCCCGTGAACGGCCTTCTCGGCGACAAGCCCTTCAACATGGGCCTGAGCTCCACCGACGAAAACCGCGGCTTCTACGAAAAGCGCCGCACCGCTCACGTGAGCGCGCCGTTCCGGCAGGAAAATCTGCCCGCATCCTGGGCCGGCAGACTTCCCGCCGATGAAAAGGACGCCTACTGCTACTACTTCATCGGCAAGTACGAAATCACCAACGCGCAGTGGGCCGCGGTCATGGACGGCGCTGCGGTCACGGAAAAGGGCGATCTGCCGAAGAGCGACATTTCCTGGTACGATCTTCAGGAATTTCTGCGCCGCTACAACGAATGGCTGCTCTCCGAACATGCGGACGCCGTGCCCGCCATCGACGACGTGCCGGGCTTCTTCCGCCTGCCCACGGAAACGGAATGGGAATTTGCCGCGCGCGGCGGCAATCTGCCGCCGGAAGTGGAAGTGGACAACGACTTCATGCTCGGCGACGGCAAAACCGTGGAGGACTACGCGGTGTTCGGCTCGCGCTACGAGAACCCTCTGCCCGTGGGCTCGCGCATGGCAAACGCGCTGGGCATTTACGACATGGCGGGCAACGTGGCCGAACTTGTGCAGAGCGGATTCCGCTTCACCATTTCCGACAGCCTGGAAGGGGGAGGGCACATCCGTCGCCTGCACGGCGCGGAGGGCGGCCTGCTGGCCAAGGGCGGCAGCTTCCTCTCCGGCGATGAAAAGGACGTCTATCCCGGCAAGCGCGTGGAAGTGCGCATGTTCCAGAAGGAGCGCGACGGCAAGTTTCAGCCCTACAGCACGCGTTCGCTGGGCGCGAGAGTGGTGCTCGCGTCCATCAACATTCCGGGCATGGGCCGCGCCGAGGCCATCAGCAAGGAAGATGAGCGCCTGAGCGGCAGCGCCGCCTCCGCAGAAAAGGCGGCGGCCGAAGCGCCCGCGACTGAAGTTGCGCAGGCTCCGCAGGCGTCGTCCGACGCCGCGCCCGCCGCAGACGAGGCGAAAAGCGCCGCAAAACCTGCTTCCCGCGGGGACAGACTGGTCACCGTCAAGCTGGACGGCGATCCGCTCAAGGAACTGGAAAAGATCTACGCGGCCACGTCGTCGCCGTTCGTGAAGAGCAATCTGGATCAGTTCCGCGACCTGCTCAAGGACGTGAACGCCTCGCTGGCGCGCGAGAGAGACGCCAATCTGCTGAACTCGCTGCGTTCGGCCGTGTACAAGGCCGACTCGCTGTCGAACATTGCGTTCCGCTGCTATCAGCTCGATTTCACGCTTCGGGACGTGAAGCGGAAGATTCCCAATCTGCCCGCGGACAAGGAACGGCAGATGCGCGAACAGATTCTCGAACACTACAAGAATCTGGAAGTCTCCACCAACTTCTACCGGCTCAGCGTGAAGGAAATTGCGGCCTATCCGCGCAAGGACGTGGAAAACAAGATTCTTCAGCTGCGCAAGGAATACGTGGGCGACGACCGCCTCAACACCAACTTCCGCAACAATCTCGCGGCCTTTGCCGAGCACGTGGAATTCGCCAGATCGCAGGGCACGAGCCGCCTCACCAACAAGATGGTGTGGAACAAGATCATACCTTCCAAGGAAATGCTTTCGCTGCTGGACAAGCTCGGCAAGGAAATGAACAAAAAGAAGGGGAGATAGCTCATGGACAACGAGGCGGGAGCCTGCCGGGAGCCGAAACGCGGCATCGGCGGATGGCTGCTGGTCTATGTCGTGCTCACGGCCCTGGGCATAGCGTTTACGCTGCTGCGAAGCCTGATGGATCTCTCGTCGGCGATGCATCCCGTGCTGTGGCGCTGCGAGCTTGTCGCTGCGCTGCTCACCTTTGCGTGGTATCTCACCTACGCGGCGGCGCTGTATCGTCTGGTCAGGCTGAAACCGGGAGCCGTGTCGAGCATCAAGACCATGATCGCTCTCACGCCCGTGTTCAGTGCGTGCCTGCCGTTTGCGTACTCGGCCGTGCTGACGCTGTCCGTGCCGGGGGCGTCGCTTCTGCAGGTGCTGCGCGCGGTCTATTCCTCCCCTTCGCTTTGGGGAACTCTCGTCGGCATGGCGATCGTCGCGTTCGTGTGGCATCGCTATTTCTCGGTTTCCGAGCGCGTGCGCAACACTTGGCCGGAAACGCGCTTCTGAGCGCTTCCCGCATCATTCCTTTCTTCCTTTTTGCCTGAGAGAGGCTGCGGCGGCTTTGGCCGTCGCAGCCTCTCGGCGTCTGGTCGGCGGAGCGCGCCGGAAGCGGGGCGCGGCGCGTGGTGGAGGCGTGCAGCGAAGAGGGAAGGGCGTGACGAGGGCGGAGGGAATCGCGCAAAGGGGAAGAAGCGGGAAAAAGAGCGCGGCGGAAAGCGCGGGCAACAAGCGTGTGGAAGGAGGGCCGAGGGGCAGGGCGCGGGGCTGAGGGCCGCCGGGAGTTGCCGAGAGCCGTAGCGGGGGCACGCCCGGCCCGAAGAGCAGGGGAGAGCTGGAAGACGGCGGGAGCGGCTGCCATCGGGGCGGGATTGCGGCAGGAGCGGGCGCGCGTGAGGCGGCGCAGGGGAGAGCGGCGCAGCCATGACGCCATGGCTCGCGTGGAGGGCAGTCCGGGGCAGGCAGGCGATTCAGAGGGGAAGTTCAGGCGGGCGTCGCCGTTTTTCTGCGCTCTCCCGGAGGAAGATGCGGACGTGTGTGCGTCTCCGGAGACGCCTTGAACACGGGCCTGAATGCCGGGGCGGGAGCGGAAGGGAAATTCGGCCTTCTGCGGACAGGCAAAGTCGTTCCGGCAGTGCCGCCCTGGGGCGAGCTTCGGGACATTGTTCCCGTGCGCTCCCTGCGGAAAAAGAAAAAGCCCGGAACAACGTTCCGGGCTCGAAATATGGTGCCGAGGGACAGAATCGAACTGCCCACACGGGGATTTTCAGTCCCCTGCTCTACCAACTGAGCTACCTCGGCGCGACGAAAGACTTTGTATAGGAAGGCTCGGCGTTTGGCAAGGGGGAAATGGGCCATTTTCGCAATTTTTTTCGATTTTCGCGAATTTCTCCGGAAATTCAGGAGAATCAGCCCCGGTCTGCGCGGCGTCAACAGGGAATTTCGGATGGAAAGCCTCGACTCATGTGACCGGGGCGCCGGTTTTTTGGAGCGCCCGGCGCGTCGAAGGAGGCTTCACACGGCCCGCATCGCCCAGGCTCCGCTCCGAAGTCGCCCGGAATTTCACTCGGGATGCCTCGTTTTTTGAGGTGCGGGCACGTTTGAAAGCCGTCCCCCGGTCTTGATGCCGTTCAGGCGCTGCGTCCGGGCCGCCGACGTTCCGCCGCTTCGGATTCCGCGCAGGAGCCGCCGCGGCGAAAGTCTCTCAGCGCTCCGCCGTTTTTTGGGGGGAGGAGGGGCCGCCGAGTGTCGGCTCACACTTCGCCTCTGGCAAAGCGCGAGATCATGTTCATGGTAAGCGAAGAGTCGTCGGGGCAGGACGGAATGTCGGCCCGCTTCACCCAGCGGGCCTCGGCCAGTTCCGAGGCATCGAGGCGGATATCTTCCGGGCCGTCGAGCTCCGCAAAGAATCCCACGGCCATCGTGCCGGAGAATCCCCACGGCTGACTGCCCGCGTAGCGCAGATTTCTGATGCGAAGTCCCGTTTCCTCCATCACTTCGCGCGCGGCGGCCTGCTCGGCGGTTTCGCCTATTTCCACGAATCCCGCCACGAGCACGAGGCGCGTGGCTCCGGGCCGCGCGTAGCGGGTAAGAAGCAGCTTGTCGCCGTTCGTGACCGCCGCCAGAATGCAGGGCGCAATCACCGGATAGATCACTTCGCCGCAGGCGGGGCACTCCAGCGCCCGTTCCTTGGACGAAGGATGCACGGGCCCGCCGCAGCGCCCGCAGAAGCGATGCGTGGCGTACCAGTGCGCAAGGTGCTGCGCCGTGGCCGCCGCAAGAGGCAGAGGCGCGGCCTGCGCCCGCAGTTCGGAAGGCGGCGTGCGCTGCCAGAGAGAAGGCGCGGCGGGCGCGTCGTCCCCTTGCCGCAGCGCAAGAAAAAAGCGCGCTTCCCGGCCCTCGGCGCAGGCACGCTCCGTCATGGGCGCATCGCTCCGTTCCGATTCTTTGCGGCGCGTCAGACGGAAGGCGTACACAAGGCCTGCGCCCTCGTTCATGGCCCGCCATTCGCGCACCGTGGGTACGCGCAGCCCGTTCTTGCGCAGCAAAAGGCCTTCCGACGTCACGTCAAGCACGTTGTCGTCGTCGGAAGGCATTGCCGAAAGAAATTCGTTGCCGAAGCGCCAGGGCGCAATATCCTGAATCATGCCTCGCCCGTCTCCTGAGACAGGTAGTCCCGGACGGCGAAAAGATCGGGAAACACGCCCGAAGCGCGACTTTTCATGAGATCGTCCGGCGGAACCATGTCCGGCACAAGAAGCGCCTTCATGCCCGCCGCGCTGGCGGACAGTATGCCGTTGCGCGAATCCTCCACCGCGTAGGACTGCGAAGGCTCCACTCCGAGCTCCGCGCACGCCCGCAGGTAAATGTCCGGCGCAGGCTTGCTCGCCGTGAGCATGTCGCCGCACACCAGCGTGTCGAAATACGGCCCCATGCCCGTGACTTCCATGTTGTGCCGCACGTTGGCTTCCCGGGAGGAACTCGCCAGCCCCGTGCGCCAGCCCCGTTCCTTGAGCCACGAAAGCAGCTCCATCACCCCGGGCTTGAGCGGCACGCCGTTCTTCGTGAACTCCATGTAGTACACCCGCGTGCGCGCGCGAAACGCCTGATAGTCCAGCGCGTCGCCGTACACCGCCGCAAACAGCTTCTGCGTGCTGGCGTGCGTGGTTCCGATGCAGCGGAAAAACAAGTCGTGCAGGCCTTCAAGCCCCAGATCGCGCCCCACGCATTCCCAGGAGCGCAAAACCAGACGCTCGGAGTCCACAAGAACCCCGTCCATGTCGAAAACTATGCTGGGCATCATCAGGCCTCGGGCAGCGGACGCTCCACAAGCGGAAGTCGATAAATGCGGCCTACACGCATATGCTCGCCGTTGTCGCTGGGAAACGTGTAGTTGCCGATGACCGCGCCGAGCCTGTCGTACAGCGGAAACGCCTTCGGATGACTGGTCTTCAAATACACCGCCGTGTAGCCCTGATCGGCATAGAACGGCATGATGAGATCACGCAGCCAGAACGTTCCGTTCCCGCGCCCCGCCGGCGCAATGTGAAAGTAGCTCAGCAGCGCCACCTGAGCCGGAGGATCGGAAATGGACAACCCCGAACATGCATAAATGTCCGGATCTATCGCGCCGTGTGTCAACATCACCATGCCGAGCTGCTCGTCGCCGCGCCGCAACGTGTGAAAATCCATCACCAGCCCGGGCGTCTCGCTGAAATCGTGGATGATCTTGCAACAGTGATGAAACTCGTCGTAGTCGTCCCACTCCTCATTGAGAAGCTTTTCCTTCATGTTCTCCAGCAGCGATACCAGAAACTTTCCCTCAAACTTGTCGCTGAAACAAAATTCCAGATCGCCCTTGCGGTAAAGTACCGTCGTCATGACAAGCCTCCTTGCCTGTCCGCCCATCATGTACGTCCCCCCATGTTCATGTCAAGCAACTGCGCAGGATGAGGGGAGAAAATGCGGGGGAAGAGAGGGAAAATTTTGAAAAATTTTCCCTCTCTTCCCCCGCGCCCCCATCTCTCCTTTCAAAACTTTTTAATTTTTAAGGGGTGAGGGCGGTGGGGGGAAAGTAAAACAATGGGGGAGCGGCAAAAGAAGAGGAAGATGGGAAGGGAGCGCGCAGCGTAGCTTTAGCGCTGCTTTACTTTGGGTCGAGGCGCGAAGACGCGTTTTCATTCGAGGCCCGGCGTTCGCTGCGTTCCGTTTGCGCAAGACATTCTGCATGATCTGCGAAAGTTGTACGACGGGTATTACGTTTAACGGGGGAGTGAATCCCGCCTGCCTATGCCTGTCAGTTGGGCTCCTGACGACATCTTGCCGGGAGCATGAGTAGCGCCATCGCCCGTTTGCGCAAGACACACTGTACGAGCTGCCTCACTTGCACGACGGCGACTGCATTTAACGCCGGAAGTGAATTCCAGCTGTTTGCCGTCGTCGGCGCGGGCTCCTGATGTCGCTCGCGTTCCCCAGAGCGTTGAGAGAGTGCTTTTCGGGTTACCGTTGCAACCTTTGATGTTTCCTCATCTCCCAACATCTGGAAATCCCATCCTTTGACACGACTGTCCGGCGCAGGCCGGACAGGAGTCGGCCACCGCAGGTGGGCGCAGCGCGCACACCTGCACTGAGTCCGCAGCCCGAACAGCGCCTGCCAAGCACTTTCAAGCCTCGCAGTCTTTGCCTTTTCCTCTCCGAACTTCCGTCCGTCTTCGGCAACGCGCTTTGCATCCGCACTCCCGCCCGCCGAGGGCGAAGCCTGAGGCGGAAACAGGGGGGCGCGGGGGGCTTGTCCCGACTTTGTCGGGGAATTATTT
>NZ_DBMAHT010000021.1:0-26782 GCF_057866825.1 Mailhella sp. | reverse complement strand
GGTGCTCTACGAAAAGACCGACCGCCTCGGCGGACAGGCCCTGCTTTCCGATCCCATGTGGTTCAAGAAGGAAATGAAGCTGTTCCACGAATATCTGGAACGCCAGGTCAAGAAGCGTCCGGCCATCACCGTGGTGTACAACACCGAAGCCACCCGCGAAATCATTGAAGAAAACGACTTCGACGCCGTCATCGTGGCCGTGGGCGCGGAACAGATCGTGCCCCGCATTCCCGGCGTAGAAAAGGCCGTCATGTCCTTCGACGTGTTCGGTCATGAAGACAAGGTGGGCAAGAAGGTGGCCATCATCGGCGGCGGCGCCATCGGCGTGGAGCTCGGCATCCATCTGAACGGCCTCGGCCACGAATGCACCATCGTGGAAATGGCCGAACACCTCGCCTCCAAGACGGAACTCACCGAACGCACCGCCTACATGATTCACCTGGAAAAGAACCACGTCAAAACCATGGTGAACACCACCTGCCAGGAAATCACCGACAAGGGCGTGTGGGTGGAAAACGCCGACGGCAGACAGTTCATTGAAGCCGACACCGTCATCATCTCCGTGGGCACCAAGCCGCTCGCCAAGGAACGCGATCAGTTCAAGGACGTGGCCTTCGACGTGATCTGCGTGGGCGACTGCGTCAAGGCTTCCAGCATCGTGCACGCCGTGCATACCGGCTTCGACGCAGGCCTCACTCTGTAAAAAAACGACAATACTCTTCCCCGACTGCGGGGGCGGAAGAAGAGCCCCCTTCTTCCGCCCCCGCACGTCTTAACTCTCTGCGCAGGTTGCAGAAAACATTCCGGCAATGTATCATGCCCGGGCATTTTTACCGCACCGGAGCCGCACGGTCCCGAACCCGGAAAAGGAGAGCGCCATGCGTCTGGAGCAACTGAGTCACCTTATTGAAATCACCCGACTGCAATCCATCAGCAAGGCGGCAGAAACGCTGCACATCTCTCAACCGGCTCTTTCCGCTTCCGTCAAGAGTCTGGAAACGGAACTCGGCGTCGCCCTGTTCAAGCGCACCAACAGAGGCATTTTTCTTACCTCCGAAGGAGAAAAAATTCACGACGACGCCGTCGGCATTCTCAACGTCATCAGCGGATGGTACACGCAATACCACGATCAGGAGCCGGAAGGCGAAATACACCTCGCCTGCACGCCCATCATCAGCTGCTACATCACGCCCAACATCATCGTTCCGTTCCAGAAGCGCTATCCCAAAATCACCATTTTCGTCCACAGCGCTCAGCACTACGACATCATAGGCAAGCTCACGAGCACCAGCGCCGACATCGCGCTCACCACGCTTTCCGGCAACGCCCGCCTCATCGAACAGATACGCGACATGAACTGGGACGAGCAGCATCTGTTTACCGACGAGCGGCGGCTGTTCATCGGCTCCAGCCATCCCCTGGCCGCCAAGAAGGAACTTACCCGCGAGGACCTCAAGAGCCTGAATCTGGCCTACTACTCCGACGTGCGGGATCAGATTTCCCGATTCTACGTGCCCTTCTTCGGCACGACCTACCGCCTTGCCAACAAGGAAGACATTCTCGATCTCGTCATCAAGAACGAGGCCGTGTTCATCCAGCCCTGTCACCTTTTCCGCCACGACTACCGCGTCATGGAAAAGCTTCTTGTGGAAAAGCGCATTCCCCTCACCGAAGTGGACAGCAGGGCCGACGTCTTTGCCCTGCACGCCCCGGAACTTTCGCCCATCGAACAGCTGTTCTGGGATTATCTCATCGAAAATTTCTCCTGCAACCTCTGACTCCTGCCGAAAAATCAGAACTTCGCGCGCCTGAGCGCCGAAGAGCCGCCTGTCGAGCAACGAACGGGGAAGAAGTGCGGACTTCTTCCCCGTTTCACATGAAGCGCGCATATTCTACGAAGCCCGGCAGCCGCGGCTGCCGCCCCTCCCCGCAATCAAAAAGCCTGCCATGCGAACGCCGGGCCCCCTTCCGTCGTCGCGGAATCCGCCGCGCCCCTTGCCGTCGTCAAACTCTTTTCCCCGCCATGCTGCCGATGACCGGCAACATTTGCGCACCCGCGCATGCGCTCGCCAATCTCCTTATCTTCGACACAAGGCCGCGCCCCGCCCTTTCAGACACTCAAAAAGGTCCTTGCTGCCCTTCTCCCCGCGCTCGCGACGCACACCAAGCGTGTCTGAAAAGGTGAGCGTAAAAAACTGTTCCCGCACGCCCGCCGACGTCCCCGTCATTTCGCCTGCTGCAAGGCATCCCGGTCTGCGCAGCCGACGCGCGTTCGGAACAGCCACCCGCAGAACAAAGTCCGACGCCGGATTCCGCATGTCGGATTCCGCGCCTTGGGGGCTCCGACGCACGTCCAAACACGGCAAACACCTCGGCCCTCATTCCCGAAAAGCCCGGGAAAATCGCCGCGTCGCCTGACGGCCGGACCGTCGCCCCGGGCAGCATGTTCCCTTTTTCAGACAATAAAAATCCGGGCCATTGCCTCATGAGACAGCGATGGCCCGGAGAACACAAAGGCGTTCCGGCAGAACCGGAACGCCTTTTCAGGGGAGAGCCTTTAGAAAGCGATGGTCATCAGCGGATAACCGACGAAGGAGAGAAGCAGGATATTGAATATCCAGAAGAAGCTTGCGTACTTGATGACGGTTCTCTGATGGACCCATTCCGTGTCGCCGTAGAGGATGGCGGACGTGGTGGCCGCGGCGGGAGTGGCGATGCCGAGGGTGCAGGAGAGAATGACGCAGGAGAGCAGAGCCTGAGGATCGACGGTGCCGTTGGCCACGGCCAGGGTGTAGGCGATGGGGGCGAAGGTGGCGGCGCAGGCGTTGTTGTTGGTGAGCTGGGTGCACAGGGTGGTGGTGCATACGACGATGAAGACCAGCAGGTTGCCGCTGAAGCCGGCCAGCATGGGTTCGCAGGTGTCTGCGATGAACTTGGTCACGCCGGTGGCTTCAAACGCGCCGGTGATTCTGAGCACGGCCGCGACGAGGAAGAGGGCGGGCCACGCCACGGACTTGTGCATGATCTCCTTCAGGCCGATGCCTTCCTTGAAGTTCAGCATGAGGTAGACGCCGATGTAGGCCAGCAGAATGCCGTTGTTGCCCATGGCCTTGAGGAACTTGGAAAGCGCCCAGCTTCCGGGCAGAATGTTGGGCAGAAGCAGCAGAACGATGAGGCCGAGGAACGACCACAGAATGGTCTTCTGGTAGGGAGAGAGCTGTTCGTCGAAGTGCATGCATTCGCGGTTTTCCAGAATGGGAGTCACGTCCGCCTTGAGCACGTACTTGCAGATGAAGATGACGAAGAAGATGGAGAGCAGAAGAAGCAGACCGGTGACGCCCACATACGCGGCGAGATTGATTTCCTGACCGCCGCTCATCTGTCCGTAAATGCCGAACACGATGGCGGGGAGGCTCTTGAAGGGCAGCATCATGTACGCGATGTCGGCGACGTACAGCATGGCGAGCAGCAGAATCATGGGGAAGGAGTCGCCGGGCTTGTAGCCGTACTGCCTGCACACTTCCTTGATGAGCGGGAACGCGACGAGCACGGCGGCGGTCATGGTCAGCATGGTGGCCAGAGCGCACATGGCGATGCAGAGCATGAACACGAGCACCCACGGCCTTCCGACCACCACGGGAACGCAGATGATGCGCCGGGCCACATATTCGGCAATGCCGGCTGCGTTGATGATGCTCGCCACCATGCAGAAAAAGAGCAGGAGCAGATAGGTATTGTTGCCGAACGCGCCCCCGAGCACGGCATCCATGGGTTGCGGAAGCGTCATGCCGAGAACGACAAGTCCCATGAAGGAAGGCCAGATCATGTCGATGAAAAGCCATCCGTAAAGAACTCCGAAAAAGACGCCGACAACCGCAAGTCCGTCTGCGGTCATTCCTCCAGGAGGCGTAATAAACCGAAATCCCACCATAATGAGAATCATAATCGCAAGATTGACATAGAATTTCGGTTCATTCTTTGTCAGTGCAAAACTCATGTCCTACCTCCATCCCATTAACATTCCGCCAAAATGACGTCTCCCTGTCATTTTATGCGAAAAAAATTTTATTCACATGGGTAGTTGTAAAAAAACAGCAGTAAATCAAAAGGATAATTAAACTGCTGTAAAGGCCGTAAATGCACATCTAAGAACAGCGCTCTCTTATTGATTAAGATTAATAAAGAAAACTGGAGAAAAGAAAAATATTAATTATCAATGGCTGGATATCAGTTTGAATTATGGGAGAAAGAATCTTGCCTGACAGGTAAAAGGAGGGCTAAGATAATAACGGGAGTCGGCGTGACGCCTGCCCGGAAGGCGGATCTGAACACGGCACGCGTCAAGACAAGGGAGGGAAGGAATGCGACTGGAACAGCTGGAGTATTTTGTGGCCGCCGCCAACGCCGGAGCCATCAGCGCGGCAGCGCAGCGCCTGGGCATTTCCCAGCCTGCGGTTTCGGCGGCGGTGAGAAGCCTCGAAAACGAACTGGGCAGTCCTCTTCTCAAGCGCGGCAACAGCGGCGTGAGCCTCACCCCGCTCGGTCGCCTCACCTATCGCGACGCGCGCGCCATTCTGGAACTCGCGCAGAATATTCAGGCCAGAGGCAAGGATGTGGAGGCCGGAGGATCGCTGGCCGTATGCGCGCAGCCGCTGCTCTCCTTTCATCTGACGAGCGGCATCGTGTTGCCCTTCAAGAAGCTGCATCCGAAAATCAACGTCTTCGTGCGCAACGTGCCCAATGTGGACATCATTGCCG
This sequence comes from Mailhella sp., assembly GCF_057866825.1. Lineage (NCBI taxonomy): Bacteria > Pseudomonadati > Thermodesulfobacteriota > Desulfovibrionia > Desulfovibrionales > Desulfovibrionaceae > Mailhella > Mailhella sp. Next base: position 22,024 of record NZ_DBMAHT010000021.1, on the reverse strand, counting down.
ACCTCAGGAGCGGACGCTCCAACATTGCGGTCACGCTGGTATGCATGGGGCTTAAAATCCGCGAACAGGCGCGCGGCATGGGCTGCGAAATCGTCCCCCTCTATGCCGACGAACGAAAAATGTTCATAGGCGCCGGGCATCCGCTGGCGGCCAAGGCCGAACTGACGCCCGAAGACCTGAAAAGCCTGCGCATCGCCTACTACTCGCACAGCTCGGATCACGTTTCCTCGCGCTATGCGCCGTATTTCGGCGGAGAATACCGTCTGGCCAACAGAGACGACATCCTCGATCTCGTCATCCGCAACGAAGCCGTGTTCATTCAGGCCGGCACCATGTTCCAGCACGACTACCGCGTGCGGAAAGGCATGATGGTGGCCAGAAGCATTCCTTTGAAGGAAATCAACCACAGCGCCCCCATCGTGGCCATCCGCACGCCGGAAATCTCGCTGGTGGAAAGACTGTTCTGGGAATACCTCATAGAAAACTTTTCCAAGGGGCTGCCCGAAAGGGCATCATTCTCTGCCTGAGCGCCTTCCCTGCGCATTCGACCGAGATCCTTATTGGGGATATTTTCACATGATGCGGTGCCGGAACGCTCCCGCTAACAGAGCTCAAGACAGACGACGCAAAACGCCCGGACGCCGGAACCTCCGACCGACGCCCGGCAGGCCCTTGCGGGCGCTCCCGTTCGTGCCGACGGACGCATGAACACGGGCAAGGAAGATCGGCGGGAGGTCGCCCAGAGACACGCCTTCGCGTCCCCTTTTTTCTAATTCGGCGGCCACACTGACAACATTGTTGAAATACACGCATTCGCGCGCCCCGCTCTTCTGAGGCAGCCGGATGCACAGCCCGGTCACGCCGATCCCGCGCAAGTTCTTCACCGCCCCCGCGCGTAAGGCCCTGCGAATCTCTTTTTTCCCCAGAAAAACACCAAACCGCGAAATGCACTCCGACGGTCTGCCCCGCCGCTGCGCTTTCCGCGGTTCTTCCACGCGCTTTGCCTGGAAAATCTAAAGAATGGATGAGCTCTCCATCTGAGCAAACTGCTTTTTCACCAGCGCCACTATCTCCTCTTCCAGGGCGTTCAGCTTTCTGTTCGAGGGAATGACCAGACAGAACACCAGCGGAATGGATACGTCGTCTATTTCCCGCGCGGTTATGACTTTCTGCCTGATGAGCAGATTGTCGAAGGCATCGAGCCGCAGGGACACCGTGTAGATGTTCTGCGATTTGGCAATGGCGTCGAAAAGCGTCTGTCTGTCGGGAAAGACCACGCTTTTCTTTATGGAAGCCTTCTGCATGAATATGTTATTGTAGTCGTAAATTCTTCTGAGCGCTCTGCCTGACGTGGCAAACGAAAGCCCGTCCAGATCGCTCAGAAGCACATGTTTCTTTTTCGACAGCGGAAGCCTGGAATTGACGAACAGAGAAATGCTTCCCGACGCAATAGAAAGGATTCTTTTTCCGTTCTCCTCCGCCTTGCGCACGATGAGCGAAAGCATCTCCTTCGGATAAAACATCAGGCACAGGCGACTGTCGTTTCCGTCGCATTCCGCATCGAGAACCTTGTCCTCCACGGCTCCTGAATGAATGATGAGCTTCGATGTTTTGACATACTCGATGAGCTCGGGCGACAGAAATATCTTGCTCAGACTTCTCTGCGCCAGAATAATCACGGGATCGCACGTCTCTTCACCGGAATTTTTCAGGGCAAGCAGATTTCTGTATTCCTCTATAATGACTTCGATATGCTCAAGCGCCTTTTTTCCGACATCGGTAATCAGTATGCCGTTGTTGGTCCTGCGAAAAAGCTGTACGCCCAGTTCCTCTTCAAGTGAACGAATGGACGCACTCAGCGACTGCTGCGAAAGATGAAGATACTTTGACGATTCGTTCAACGACTTTCTGCGCGACGTTTCGTAAAAATACAGGAGATGGTCTATCTTCATAAGCCGCACCGCACCTCGGAAAATATTTTAAAAATTCCTGCTATTAACTATGATTGCAAAATATTTTTCTGTCAACGCGGGCCTTGCTCCGGGACTTTTCCCGTTCGGCCTCCAAAAAATGACGGAGACATTGCGTTCTTTTCGGCACAAATACTATTCTGCCATTTCCGCCTCCTGTTTTTTTTTGAACGCCTCCAAAAAAAATCGATTATGCAAAAAATCACAATTCTCTTATATCCATTAACAAGTCCCCGATCATTAAAACTTTTCAGGAGGCCGCTCATGAAACCTCTGTACAAGGAAAAATATCCTCTTCTTTTCACCCCGCTCATCGTCGGCAAGAACAAGGTCGAATACAAGAACAGAATTTTCCAGGCTCCCATGGGCATGGCGCTCGGCACGGACGCCAACGGCCTCATCAACATCATAGGCGAAGAATACTACAGCAGTTTTGCCCGCGGCGGCTTTGCGCAGATATGCCTGCCCATCGAAGTGCCCAAGGACGGCGGTCATCCCCGCACCTATTCCATCGACGAGCAGTACCACGCCTTCATGAACATGCATAAGCTTCAGCGCGTGGTGCATGCCTACAGCGCGCGCAGCTCCTGTGAAATCTATCACGCCGGCTGCTGCATGACCCCCGGCCCCGGCCGCACCATCATGAGCGCGAGCGCCTTCGTGTACAACGGCCGTCAGGTCAAGGAAATGGACGACAAGGACATGGAGGACGTGGCGCAGATGTACGCGCACGCCGCGTTCATGGTCAAAAGAGCCGGCTTCGACGCCATTACGCTGCACTACGGTCACGGCTGGCTCATGAACAACTTCCTCTCGCCGCTCACCAACCACCGCACCGACGAATTCGGCGGCAGCGTGGAAAACCGCTGCCGGTACCCGCTCATGATCATGAAGCGCATCCGTCAGGAAGTGGGCAACGATCTGGTCATCGAAGTGCGCATGAACGGCTCCGACATGATGGAAGGCGGCATCACCCCGGAAGACGCCGCGGAACAGGCCCTCATCCTTTCCGAAGAAGCGGATATGCTGCACATGACCTGCGGCACCCGCCTCGATGCCTCCAGCCGTCCGAAGATGCATCCCACGCACTTCCTTGAAAGAGCGCACAACGCCAGAGCCAGCGAACTCGCCAAGAAGGCCGGCGTCAAGATTCCCGTGGGCGTGGTGGGCAGCATTCACGATCCCGATCTCGCCGAAAGGCTGCTCGAAGAAGGCAAGGCCGACTACGTGCTCACGGCGCGTCAGGCCCTGACCGACAGCGACTTCGTCAACAAGATACGTGAAGGACGCCTTGAGGACATCCGCCCCTGCCTGCGCTGCGACTTCTGCCTCGACGGCTCCAAGCGCGGCGCCCTCACCACGGAAGTGAACATCCGCAAGGACTCCACCTACGACAGACAGTGCGCCGTCAATCCGCTCTGGTATCAGGGCATCACCAAGAAGCACCTCATTCCCATGCCTTCCAGAAAGCGCAAGGTCGTCGTTGTCGGCGGCGGCATTGCCGGCATGCAGGCCGCCTTCACCGCGGCCGAACGCGGCCACGACGTCACGCTCTACGAAAAGAGCGACAAGCTCGGCGGTCAGGCGCTGTTCTCCGACGGCATGTGGTTCAAGCAGGAAATGAAGGCCTTCCGCGAATACCTCATCCGGCAGGTTCACAAGTCCGGCGTGCATATTCTGATGAACACCGAAGCCACCCCGAAGCTGATTTCCGAAATAGACCCCGACGTGGCCATCATCGCCGTGGGCGCGGAACAGATCGTGCCCCGCATTCCCGGCATCGACGGCAAAAACGTGTTCATGTCCTGGGACGTGTTCGGCCACTACGAGCTGCTCGGCAAGCGCGTGGCCATCGTGGGCGGCGGCCTTGTGGGCTGCGAACTTTCCATTGACCTCGCAGGCCAGGGACACGACGTCACCGTGGTGGAACTCGGACACTATCTCGCCGCCACGGCGCAGATCAGCGAACGCATGCACATCATGGAATTCATGAAGAAGAACAACGTCACCGCCATGGTGGACGCCACGGTGGAGAGCATCGAACCCGACCACCTCAACGTGCGCACGGCCGAAGGCTTGCAGACCATTGAAGCCGACAGCTTCATCATCTGCACGGGCACCCGCTCTCTGGCCGACCTGCGTGATTCCTTCCGCGACACGGCCTTTGACGTCATCAACATAGGCGACTGCGTGCGCGCCTCCGACATCGTCAATGCCGTCCGCACCGGCTGGGACGCCGGCGCCACCGTCTGATATCAGCGGGATGCCGCAAGCGCCCGCCACTTACGGCATCCCGTCCGAAAAGCTTCCTCCGCACACCGCCTTCCCCTCTGCAAGGAGTGCCTCTATGTCCTCCCTCCGCCTGTCCAATCTGACGCCTTCCAAATGGTTGTGTTTCGCCATCGTTCTGTTCTGCATGTTCGGCGCTCCCGAGCTGGTGTCCGGCACCGGAGCCATGACCGATCTCGGAGCAAGGATCATATGCATCTACATAGGCATGGCCTTCGGCTGGCTGACGCTCGACCTTGCCTGGCCCAGCGTTCTGGGCATTCTCGCCGTGGGTCTCTCGGGCTACGCCAGCGTGAACAACGTGCTCAAGATGTGCTTCGGCAACAGCAGCGCCCTGCTCGTGTTCTTCGTGTTCATCATTACGGGCGTCATCGACAAGGCGGGCGTCTCCCGCTGGATAGCCCTTCACATCTGCAGTCTTCCCATCGGCCGCGGACGCCCCTGGGTCATGACCTTCTGCATTCTCGCCGCCATCATGACTCTCACCCTCTTCATCGGCGTGTCCCCGGGCGTGCTGGTCGTGTGGGCCATTTTCTACAGCATCTGCGAAGTGTACGGCATCAAGCCCGGCGAACACTGGGCAACCATGGTCATGGTGGCCATTCCGTTCTTCGGCAGCGTCACCGCCTCCATCTTCCCCTTCAAGTCGCTTCCCGTGGTGGCCCTCGGCGCGTATTCCCAGCTCAGCGGCGGCGACGTCATCGACTTCCCCCAGTATTTTGCCTGGTCCCTCATCGTGGACTCCATGATCGTCGTGCTGGCGCTGGCCTTCATGCGCTTCGTGCTCAGGCCGGACGTGAGCAAGATCTATAACGCCAAGGTGTACTTCAATCCCGAAGAGCTGCGTCTCACCACCTATCAGAAGATCGTGCTTCTCTGGTTCTTCCTGTTCATCGTCATGATGATGATCCCCTCCCTGCTGCCCTCGCACTGGGAACTCACCAAGTTCTTCAAGAAGCTCGGCAACACCGGCTGCGCCGCCCTCATGTGCGCCATCTTCTTCGCCTTCGACTTCGTGCAGAACGAATCCATGCGCAAGACCATCGCCTCCAGCGTGCGCTACGACGCCCTGCTCGTGAACTTCTCCGCCATCGGCATTGCCGGCGTCATGTCCAACGACGCCAGCGGCATCTGTCAGTGGTTCGTGGATCTGGTCACGCCGCTGACCTCCGGCCAGAGCACCGTGGTCATTCTCATGCTTCTGGTGGCCATGGCCAGCCTGATGTCCCAGTTCCTGAACAACCTCGGCTGCACTGCCATCTACATTCCCATCGCCTACAGCGTGGCCGTGGCGGCAAACATCAATCCGGCGCTCGTATGCATGTGCTGCATCGCCGCCCTGAACATCGGCATCCTTACGCCTTCCGGCAGCAACCCCGCGGCCATGCTCTACTCCAACGCCGTGTGGGCTCCGGGACTGCGGCCTTATGCCTATGCCGCATGCTTCCTGGCCATCAACTTCGCCGTGCTCATGCTCGTAGGCGTGCCCATTGCCGAATTCTTCTTCCCCAGCATCCTTCCCAATTCCGTGCTGTAACGGTCTTTTTCCCCTGCCGTGAAAGTCGGTGGCGTTCCTCCAGCGCCGCCGACTTTTCACATTCTGCCCGGCCTTTCTCTCGATCGCTCCGCGCTTCCGCCGAAGGGAAACGCGGACAGCGCCCGAAATTCGAAACATCGCCCATCGCACGCCTTCGCACCGTTTTTCTGAGTCGGGCGGGCTCACTGACAGCATGGTTGAAATACACGCCTTCGCAAACCCGCTCTTCTGAGGCGTCCGGCCCCACAGCCCGGTCACGCCGATCCCGCGCAAGCGCCGCCCCCGCGAGCAAGCCCTGCGCATCTCTTCTCCCCCCCCCAAAAAAAAACGCCGCAAAAAAAGGGCGGCAGCCGGAGCCGTCGCCCTTTTTTCAGCAATGTTTCCGCGCTACGGAACCAGCGGCGCGAAGTTCAGTCCCGTGTTCACGGGAAGGCCGAACATGAGGTTCGCATTGGCCACGGCCTGACCGGACGCGCCACGGCAGAGGTTGTCGATGGCCGAGGTAATGATGAGTCGTCCGGTGCGTTCGTCCACGGTCACGGCGATGTCGCAGAACATGGTGCCGCGCACGTTGCGCGTTTCCGGCAGCTTGCCTGCGGGCATCACGCGCACCCAGGGGCTGTTCTTCCAGAAGTCCTCGTAGAGGGCCTGCACGTCGGCCTGGGAAAGCGGCGTGGACAGCTTCGTGTAGATGGTGGCCAGGATGCCGCGGCTGATGGGCAGAAGATGCGGATTGAACGACACCGTCACGGGCGTGCCCGCCGCCACGGAGAGTTCCTGTTCGATTTCCGGGGTATGACGATGCTTGCCGCCGATGTTGTAGGGGCGGAAGGAATCGGCCACTTCGCAGTACAGGGACGTGACCACGGCCTTGCGGCCTGCGCCGGTGGTGCCGGACTTGGCGTCGATGATGATGTCGTCGGTGCGGACGAGGCCGTTTTTCAGGGCCGCGTACAGGCCGAGTATGGACGCCGTGGGATAGCAGCCGGGATTGGCCACCAGCCTGGCGTCGCGCACCTTGTCGCCGTAGATTTCCGGCAGACCGTACACCGCGCGGGCCAGATATTCCTTGCGGGTGTGCGGCTTGTACCAGGCTTCATACACGTCTGCGTCGCGCAGGCGAAAGTCTGCGGACAGATCCACGACCTTCACGCCCGCGTCGTAGAGATCCGCGCCTATTTCCATGGCCACGCCGTGGGGCACGGCGAGAAAGACCACGTCGCACTGTTCGGCGAGAGCCTTCACTTCCGGCTCCATGAGCACGACGTCGCCGCCGGGAAGCCCCTGAAGGAAGGGATACACGGTGTCGAGCCGCTTGCCCGCGTCCTGCCGGGACGTGGCGGCGGTCAGTCTGATGGAAGGATGGGAGGCCAGAATACGGGACAGTTCCATCCCGGTGTACCCGGTTACGCCGACCAGTCCGGCACGCAGCATGGCAATACTCCAAAAAAAGGGCCGGAATATCCGGCCCGCTGATGGTGAGGGGGAATTCAGGAACGGGCCACGAACTTCATGCGCAGTTCATAAAGCACGTCGCGCATGAGCTTGCTTTCCTCGGGCGTGAGACCGTTGCGCGTTTTGTCGTCGAGCATGGTGAGCACGTCGATGGCGTTGCGGGCCAGGGCCTCGTTGCGGGTGGTGCTTCCGGTTTCCGGGTTGGGCACCTCGCCGAGATGCACCAGCGCGGAAGAGGCCAGAGACAGCACAAAGGTGGAAAACGTCACTTCCGGCAATATGGGCGACTCGTTCCTGTCAGACATGATACCCCCGAATGACCTGAAGAAATTATTCCTGATAATTGGGCTTCGCGTTGACCTTGGTCGTATCCAGCGGATACAGGTACACGGCGCAGCGGGTCTTGATGCCCGTGGTGAGGCCGGCGTAGGAGTTCACGGCCACTATCAGGTCGAGCTTGCCGTTGTTGTTCGCGTCCATCACGGCCACGTCGCACACCGTGCCCTTGATGCGGCGGGTCTTCCACAGAAGTTCCATGCCCATGCCGTTCCAGAGCATGGCGTGAATTTCGCCCTGCGGATAGGTGCGGTAGTTGGAGAACAGCTTGCCGGCCGTGGTGACGGGCTTGTTGGCAATGAGTTCGTAACGGCCGTCGTGGTCGAGATCCACCACGGGCATGCGCATGGGCACGTAGTAGAGCACCACGTCGGAGCTTTCGCCGCTCGAGGAGAGTGCGCCTATGCCGCGGTCGCCTTCCACGTACACGGAGCTGCCGCTGTAGGTGTCTTCCGTGCCGGCCACGCGGTTGCCGCGCGCATCGTAGGTGACGAGCGTTTCGTTTTCGGCAATGAGCGCCAGATGGTCGCCGCGCTTGCCCTTGTCGGCGGGAATCCAGGCGAAGTTGAACACCGTGGCCTGCTTGGGCAGGTTGGAGAGCTTGCCGCCGCGCACCACGTCGTCGCCGGAAATACGGCCTTCGTACACCGCGCCGCTGACCACCTTGCTGCGGTCGCTGTCCTGCATGATGAGCGTGGACGCGTAAAGCGGAGGAATCTTGACCACGTTCAGATAGCGGCGCACGTTGCGCGCCACCACGCTGAACCTGCCGTTCGCAAACTGCAGCACCTGGGAATAGGCCGCGGTGTCGCTCTTGCTGTAGCCGGTGAGAATGATGTAGTTTTTCTTGTCCTGAACAAAGGTGCGCACCAGCACGGGCTTCATGGAGGAAGGCAGACGGTATTCGCCGATTTCCACGAGCTTGTTGCCGTTCTGCCACACGTAGGCGTTCAGGGAATTGTCGTTGAGCAGCAGAATTTCGTTCTTGCCGTCGCCGTTGATGTCGCCCACTTCCATGCCGAGGCATTCAAAGCCGAGCATCTGGCTGCGGATCTGCGCTCTGTCGTCTTCGGTGCCCTGGTAGCGCAGCGAAGGATTGAGATACGCGCCGTCCTGCACGCGGCCGCGGCTTTCGTTCATGAGAAAGGCGCTGCTGGGGGAACCGGCGGAGGCACCGGCACGGATCACGTCGGTACGGCCGAACACTTCAATGTTGATGCTGTCGGCCACGTTCTGCAGGCCGCCGATGAGCGCGTTCACCGGGCTCGTGGCGGCTTCCTTCCACACCTTGCCGTTGGGCGAAAGCGCGCTCACGTCGAGGCTGGCCTGATCGCCCATGACCGTGATGCTGCCCCAGATGACGTAATCGGCCCCGAACTTGCGGGCCATGGCGGAGGCGGCATCCTTGGAAGCGGGAGCCTTTTCCTTCAGTGCCGCATCCTGACGGCTGGACGGTTCAAACTGCCCCTGCAGGTAGAGGCGTGAAGTCAGCATGGACGGAACGGCCTGCCCCAGGTAGGAATAGCCCTGCGCGCCGGACACCGAAAACGGCGCCACCACGTAGGTGGCCGCCATTGCGGGCACTTGCATCATCAGGAACAGAAGGGTAAATGCCCATATGGCGGGCAGAAAACGTCTGGACATAAAAGACTCCTTAAAGGATTTGCAAGGGACTCTACACTTTCTCGCCCCAAACGGCAACAGCACGACGCCGGCCTTTTTGTAACAACCACACCATTAACAGCAGTTTCACAGACATGACGACCACCGCACGCCGTTCCTTCCGCTTTACCTGCTCCACGGACGACATTCCCGTTGTCGAGGACATGCTCCGCCTGCAGGGTTTCCGTTTCGAGCCCGACGCCTTTTTCCCGCCCGCGCGGCGTCTTGTGGAGGGGCCCGGGCCGCTGGGCAACAGTCTCGCCGGGTTCTTCGGCCTCATCTACATTCAGGACAGAGCCTCCATGCTGCCGCCCATTGCGCTCAATCCGCCGAAGGGCGCGTCGGTGCTGGACATGTGTTCAAGCCCCGGCAGCAAGACCAGTCAGCTTGCGTGGCTGGTGGGGCCGCACGGCCTCGTGCTCGGCAACGAACCTTCCCCGGTGCGTCTTGCCAATCTGCGCCGCAATCTGCACGTCATGGGTCTCATCCAGACCGCGACCTGCTGCCAGAGCGGCGAACATCTGCCCCTGCCCGACGCCTCGTGGGACTACATTCAGCTCGATCCCCCCTGTTCCGGCTGGGGCACCGTGGAAAAGAATCCCCGCGTCATGGACATCTGGAAGGACGACAAGGTCGCCCCGCTCATCCGTCTGCAGAAGGATCTGCTGCGCGAAGCGGAAAGGCTGCTGCGTCCCGGCGGCGTGGTGGTGTATTCCACCTGCACCACCGACGTGGAGGAAAACGAAAAGCAGGTGCTCTTCGCCCGGGAGGAACTCGGCCTCGAACTCGAACCGCTCGGCGACGTGCCGGGCTTCGACCTCCAGCCGCCGCAGGGCTGCGAAGGCGTGTGGTGCCTTTCCCCGAAAATGGGCGACACGCAGGGCTTTTTCGTGGCCCGGCTCCGCAAGCCCGGTCAGAGCTCCGGGCCGCTGCCCTATACGGACAATCCCGTGCAGGCCGAAGTGCTCAGCGAGCAGCAGCTGCGCGAACAGGGGCTCGACCCGCGCTTCGTCCACGCCGAAATAGGACTTTTCGGCGGAAGCCTGCACGCGCTGCCCGTCCCGGCTCTCGCCACCCTTCCCGATTCACTGCACTGGCAGGGCCTGTACATGGGCAAGGCGGGCAAGAACGGCGATGTGCGCCTCTCCCCGCGCGTGCGCATCGAAGGCCCGTGCGCCCACGTGGATCTCGAAGGCGCGGAAGGACTGCGCGTCATTTCAGGCCTGCTGCAGGGCCAGAGCCTGCCCGCGCCGTCCTCGGTGTCCGCGAAGGATCGCGTGGCGCTGCTGCGCTGGAACGGACTGCCCCTCGGACGCCTGAACGTGAAGAACAAGCGTCTGCTCTGGTCGGAACGCTGAACTATAACCGAAATAAACGGAAAACATACCGTTTCCGAAAAATTATCATGCGCCGCGTCCTCCCTGCCGAAGGACGCGGCCTTTTTATCCGCTCAAGGGGCCGCGGCATCGCCGGAGCAGCGCGCAGAAAGGCGGGAGCAGACAAATGCCGCCGCACGGCAGCGAGCGCCGCAGATCTGCCGCAGCATGCGCGTTTCCGGCAGCGCTTGCACTACAGCTCAAGCCTGTCCACGCGAAGGGCCGCCCTGCCGTTCTTTCGCGCCTCAAGCAGCACAAAGACGGCCGGAGCGTCGCGCCTCGTGAACACGAAACGCAGCCTCTCCGGGTGCAGCCGCGCAGGCAATGCCGCCAGCATGTCCGCCGTGCGCTCCGCGCCGCTCACGGCGGCAAGGCGTCCGCCGCTTTTCAAAAGCGCGTCCGCCGCGCCGAAAAAGGAAGGAAACGTTTCCGCCGTGCCGAAAAGCGCGGTGCGGCGCATGTCCGAGGGCGGAAGACGTCCCGCGCCCTCGCGCCGCCACGGAGGATTGCAGATGACGGCGTCAAAAAGCGGCAGAACGCCGTTCGGCGCGCCGGTCTCCCCGGTCAGCGCAAGCCGCGCCGCCCGAAGATCGGAAGAAGACGCCACGTCGCCCAAAAGCGCGCAAAAGCGCTCCGCAAGTCCGAGGCGGGAGGCGTTGCGCCCGGCCGCGGCCGCAAGGGCCGGCTGAATGTCCAGCCCCACGCCCTTCCACGACGCCGCCTTCCGCAGCACGGCAAGCGCCGCCACGCCGCAGCCCGTGCCGAGGTCGGCAAAGCACGCGCCTTCCGGCAGAGGAAGTTCCAGAGCAAAATCGGCCAGCAGCAGCGCGTCGCCGCTGAAGCGGAAACTTCCCTCCGGCTGTTCCAGTCCGGCGGGAAACGCCGCATTCATGGTTCGTATTTCTTCCGCGCTCATGCCGCATTCCCCCTTTCCCGTCATTGCGCAACGTGCCCGTTCCCGCTATAACAGGTCAACTGTCCGACTGCCGACAGCGTTCTTCCTACCTTCTTCCGCCGCGAGTCATCCATGTTCCGAGCCGACCTGCACATCCATTCCCGTTTTTCCCGAGCCACAAGTTCGCGTCTCACACTTCCCCATCTGGCGGCATGGGCCGGAGTCAAGGGCATCGACGTGCTGGCCACGGGCGACTTCACGCATCCCGTCTGGCGGCAGGAACTGCGCGACGCCCTCGAACTCGACGAAGAAAGCGGCCTCTTCCGCCTGAAAACGCCCCTTTCCCGCGAAGATCTGGCCCGCGAAATTCCCCACCTCGCCGGCATGGAACCGCGGGAACCCCGCTTCATGCTGGAAGCGGAAATCAGTTCTATCTACAAGAAGAACGGAGCGGTGCGCAAGATACACAGCCTGGTCTATGTGCCGGATTTCGAGTCCGCCGACAGGCTCTGCGAAAAGCTGGAAGCCATAGGCAATCTGAAGTCCGACGGGCGTCCCATTCTCGGTCTGGACGTCAAGGACCTGCTTTCCATGGTGCTGGACATTCCCCGCGCCTACATGATTCCCGCCCACATCTGGACGCCGTGGTTCGCGCTCTTCGGCTCCAAGTCCGGCTTCGACAGTCTGGACGAATGCTTTGAAGACCTCGCTCCCCATATTTTTGCGGCGGAAACCGGCCTTTCCTCCGACCCGGACATGAACCGCTGCTGGAGCCATCTCGACAGACTCCTCATGGTGTCGAGTTCCGACGCGCATTCGGGCGAGAACCTCGCGCGCGAGGCCACGCTCTTTGACGGAGCCATTTCCTACGACGGCATCTTCGACGCGCTGCATCAGAAGAGCGGCGACACGACCTACGCCGGAACGCTGGAATTCTTCCCCGAGGAAGGCAAGTACCATCTCGACGGCCATCGCGCCTGCGGCGTGGTGCTCGAACCTGCGGAATGCATGAAGCTGAACAACATCTGCCCCGTGTGCGGCAAGCCTCTCACCGTGGGCGTGCTGCACCGCGTGCTGGAGCTTTCCGACCGCACCGAACCGCCCTGCCCGGGCAAGGATTTTCAGTCGCTCATTCCGCTGCCGGAAGTGCTCGGCGAAATATTGCACTGCGGCTCGAAGACCCGGAAGGTGCAGGAAAAGTACGCCGATCTGCTGGAACGTTTCGGTTCGGAAATGACCATTCTGCAGGACACGCCGGAACACGATCTGCGTCACGCCTGGCCGGAGCTCGGCGAAGCCGTGTCCCGCATGAGGGCGGGCAAGGTCATCCGCCACGCAGGCTACGACGGCGAATACGGCACCATCCGCCTGTTTGAGGATGAGGAAAACGCCCCCTCCCTGCTGGAACGCGTGCCCGCCGCCCGTCGCGCGCCCCTGAAAAAAAGCAGGGCTCAAAAAAAAAATCTGAACGCCGACACGCCGCCGACTGACGGCAAAAGCTGCAAAAAAAGCGCCGACAATCGTCCCGACTTTTCCCCGGAATCCTTCAGCCCCATACAGCGCGAAGCGCTGGAGGCCGGTCCCGGCCCCGTGCTGGTGCTGGCGGGCCCGGGCGCGGGCAAGACAAGAACGCTCGTGGGCAGGCTCGTGCGGCTGCTTCGCTCCGGCACTCCGGCTTCGGACATCGTGGCCATCACCTTCACGCGCCGCGCGGCCGAAGAAATGCGCTCGCGCCTTGCCGCCGCCATGGGCGGCGAAGAAAACACCCCGCTGCCGGAAGCCGACACCCTGCACGCGCTGGCCCTCAGGCACTGGCCCGGCGAGGCTCCGGTGGTGCTCTCCGAAGAAGGCGCGCGCAAGGCCTTTGCCTCGGCCAATCCCACGCTCGACAAGAAGGACGCCTCGCGCCTCTACGACCAGCTGGAGCTCGGCCGCGAAACGCTGAACGTTCCAAGGGAACTTGCGCCCCTGGCCGAACGCTACCGGCAATGGAAAAAAGAAAGGAATCTTGCCGACTACACCGATCTGCCGGAAACGTGGCTTGCCGAACTCAGAAGCCGGAACTACGGCGCGGCCAAGCCCTGGAAGCACATTCTCGTGGACGAAGTGCAGGACCTCTCGCCGCTGCAGAAGGCGCTCGTGGAAGCGCTGACCCCGGCGGACGGCTCGGGATTCTTCGGCATCGGCGACCCGGATCAGTCCATCTACGGTTTCCGCGGCGCGGATGCAGGCATTGAAGAAGCGCTCCGCAACCGCTGGCCGCAGCTGAGCGTGCTGGGCCTCACCGAAAGTCACCGTTCCGCGGCCGCCATTCTCGCGGCCGGACACGACGCCCTGGCCGGGCACGGCGCCTGCGGGGAACTCTCCTCCGTCACCGGAACCTCGGCCACGCTCCAGTGGATGGGCGCGCCGACCGCCGAACGGGAAGCCGCCTGGATTGCCGACCGCATTGCCTACCTCATCGGCGGCACATCCCATCAGCAGGCCGACCTGCACGAAACGCTCGCGGGCTGCCATCTCGATTCCGGTTCCTGCAGCCCGGGAGAAATCGCCGTGCTCTGCCGCATCAAGGCGCTCATTCCTCCCATCCGCGCGGCGCTGGAACGCCGGGGCATTCCCTGCTCCGCGCCCGAAGCCGACGCCTTCTGGACCGACGAGAGCGCCGACGCCCTGCTTCAGGCCGCGGCGCGCTTCCACCAACAGGAGGAACACTCCCGCAAGGAAGCCGCCTTTCTCGACGCCGACCGCTTTCCCCTGCTGGCGGCCATGGCTTCCGCCGCGCCGACCGATGAAGTTCGCAAGGAAGACGCGCTCGACGAGGTGCCCGCCGAAACGTGGGCCGAGGGCCCGGACGCCGTGGTGGCCCGCTGCCCCGAACGCTTTGCGCCGCTGTTCAGCGAATCTGCGGCGTTCAAGCGCCTCCGCCAGGCATGGAAGGAACACGGCGGCTGGCCGGGGCTTCTGGACTTCGTGTCGTTCCGCCGGGAAATCGACATGGTGAAGGGGCAGGCGGAATATGTGCAGCTCATGACCATGCACGCCTCCAAGGGCCTGGAATTCAAAGTGGTGTTCATTCCCGGCGCGGAAGACGGCCTGCTGCCCTTCCGCGGCGTGGGCGCGCTGCTCGGCAAAAGCGACGACTTCACGCCGCCCCCCGTGGAAGAAGAGGAAAGGCTGCTCTACGTGGGCATCACCCGCGCCTCGGAAGCGGTTTTTCTGTCCTCCGCGGCAAGCCGCACCCTCTACGGGCACAAGCTTGCGCTTCCGCCCTCGCCGCTGCTGCCGCTCTCGCACTTCCACGCCGTCAGGCTGACGCGCCACACCAAAACCACGGCAAGTCAGCTGAGCCTGTTCTGAAAACGCGCCCAGAGCTTCGCTCGTTTGTGCAGGCCGTCAGGCCCGCGCCGTCGGTCGCATCAACGGCAGTGCTCCGCGCGCCCGCCAAGGCAGGGCCGTGACATCGCTCTTTTATGCGATGCGTTCCCGCGCTCCGCGCCCGGCAATCTTCCGGCGTCATCCATTAAAAAGGCCGTTTTCCCCGAGGAAAACGGCCTTTGTTCTTTTTCCGAAATCCGCGTCAGGACACCTGTCCCGACGGCTCCCGCTTCTTGAACACGATAAGCGGGCAGTTCTGGCAGATGTCCGCTCCGGGGAAGGGATGGCCCGAACGCGTGATGGACACGCCGCCCGTTCTTTCCACGCGGTCGGCCATGCGTTCCACCACGGCGCGGATGTGAGAGCCGGGAATCATCACGTTGACTTCCCCGCGCTCCATCTTGCCGGAATTGTAGCTGCCCGCGCAGGCCAGGGTCAGATTGGCCTGACCGTGAATGTAACTGAACGCCGTGCCGCCGCACACCGCGGAATTGATGCACAGGGACGGGCGGAAGGGATGCACGCCGGTAACGGCCATCCAGTCGCCCACAAGATGATACGCCTGCATGTTGTCGCAGCAGAAATGCACGACGTCCGGCATGTCCTTCTGCTCGCGCAAAGGCCGCATGACCACGGCGAGCGGCGCTTTTTCCATGCGGGGCTTGCTCTCCACAAAGCCGCGCACCTGCGCTTCATCCGTGCC
The DNA here is from genome assembly GCF_057866825.1 of Mailhella sp. Classification (NCBI taxonomy): domain Bacteria; kingdom Pseudomonadati; phylum Thermodesulfobacteriota; class Desulfovibrionia; order Desulfovibrionales; family Desulfovibrionaceae; genus Mailhella; species Mailhella sp. Next base: position 6,426 of record NZ_DBMAHT010000021.1, on the reverse strand, counting down.
GAAGCGCAGAAGATCGCGCACCACGGCGTCGCTCACTTCGTCCACGCCGAAACAGCAACGGGCGTCGAGGCACCAGAGCTTCTTCATGTCCAGAAGCACGGTGCGCCCCTCCATGCGGGCCCCGAGCTCCGCCTGACAAAACGTCAGCGGCCGCACCGGCTCGCAATATTCGTTCTCCGCCCGAAACTGCTCCACGCTCTTTTCGTCGAACAGAAACGTGATGCCCACAGGCTCGTGCATGAGGCGAAGAAAACGCATGAGACACTCATGCATGCGCGCATAGTCCATATCCATCTTCTCTCCTCCCGCGGCGCGCCGGATTCCCGAAGGCTTTCGTCACGCCCTTGCCGTCGTCCGGCCCGTTCACGGCAGAACCCGCCTTCCGGTTTTGCCGGAAAGCGGGCCTGGCTTCGCCGCATGCGTCTGCAACGCACTTCGCGGCGCTCTTCAACAGGAACAGTTCCGTATCAGTTGTCGGAATCCAGCGCCTTGACCTCAACCTGCTTTTCTTCGTTGAGTCCAAGGGAGAACTTGCGGCCGTACCTCAGCAGAAAATCGCTGTCGGCAATGAAGGTCACGTCTTCCACGGTCACGCTTTCATCCTCGTCCTCGTCCTTTTCCTCCAGAGCGAGCCCCAGAATGATGCGGGAACGGCAGCCGCCTCCCAGCGTGTATTCGCGCAGGCGCACACAGGTTCCTTCATCCTCGTCTTCCAGCATGGAACGGAGTTTCGCCAGCATTTCTTCATTGACAGTCACTGTGAACATGGTCTTCTCCCGTGTTGCGCAGGCACTTCTGCCGACGGTTCCGCCCCGTATCCTGCTTCCGGGCCTCCCGGAAAACGGATCCTGTCCCGACGCCTTTCCTAAGCGTTCAGAGCCGTCAGCACGACCTGCTTGTCTTCATTGAAGCTCAGCTCGTAAGCCTTGCCGTACTTTGTCAGAAAATCATTGTCTGCGATGAAGGGGACGTCTTCGATGAGAATCTTTTCATCCTCGTCTTCGTCCATTTCGTCCATGCCCAGACCGAGCACGATCTTGCAATGTCATCCGCCGCCCACTTTGTATTCGCGCAGACGCACGCAGATTTCCTCATCTTCATCTTCCAGCATGGCGCGAAGCTTTTCCAGCATTTCGTCGCCTATGGTCACGGTAAACATAGCTGCTCCTGTTGATTTTGCGCTGTCACACGACAACGGTGGAAAGGCCGTGTCTTCTGAATCGTTCCCGAACTTCCCTGAGGGCTTCCGGCGTGTACTGTTCCACCGGCGGCAACGGCTTTCCGAGGGCCTGATACTTGCTTTTTCCAAAGGCATGGCACGGCATGATCTCTATTTCGGAACGGCCGTACCTGCCGAAAAACTGCGCCATGGCTTCAAGATTCTCGTCCGAATCGTTGAGGCCCGGCATGAGCGGCATGCGGATGCGCACTTCCTTGCCCGACTCCAGCGCCGCGCCCATGTTGCGGAGTATGAGGGCGTTGTCCTGCCCGGTGAGTTCCCGGTGTCTTGCAGGATCCATGTGCTTGCAGTCGAAAAGGAAAAGATCCGCCAGCTTGAGGGCCTTGTCGAAGCGTTCTTCCGGGCAGAAGCCGCAGGTGTCCACGGTCACGTGCCAGCCCTCATAGAGAGAGGCTTCCGCAAGATCGAGAAAAAACTCGCCCGCCGCCGTGGGCTCTCCGCCCCCGAAGGTCACGCCGCCCCCGGAATTTTCGTAGAAAAGCGCGTCCTTGCGTACTACGGCGATCACTTCGTCCACGCTCATGACCCTGCCGCTCATTTCTCTGGCCTTGGCCGGACACTCCTGGGCGCAGGCTCCGCAGGAAAGGCACTTTTCCCGATCGAGCAGGGACACGCCGTTTTCCATGCGCACGGCGCCCGCGGGGCAGACCTTTTCGCAGGCTCCGCAGCCCGTGCACAGATCCTGAAAGAACAGAAGCTGAGGGGCAAAGCTCTGGGATTCGGGATTGCTGCACCAGAGGCAGCGGAGCGGGCAGCCTTTCAGAAACACGGTGGTTCTGATGCCGGGGCCGTCCTTGGTGGACATGCGCTGAATGTTGTAAACCGTTCCCTTGCTCATAGTCCCCTCCCCGCGGGCGGCCCGTGCCGTTCGGCGGCCTCCTGCGGCCTCCGTTTTCCGAAGCGCGGATGCGCCCGGTGTTCCGCTCTTATGCAAGGCGGCGGAGATGCCTCCGCCGCCGTTCGTTTTACTGGGCGTACTCGGTACGCTTGATTATTTCATTCTGCACGCCGCGGTCGAGGCGGGTGAAGTAGGCGCTGAATCCGGCCACGCGAACCACGAGATCCTTGTAGTTCTGCGGATGATCCTGCGCGTCCTGCAAGGTGGCGGAGCTTACGCAGTTGAACTGAATGTGCGAACCGCCGTAGTCGCAGTAGGTCTTGATGAGCGAAATGAGGTTGCGCGCGCCCTGCGGGCCTTCCAGCGCGGAGGGCAGGAACTTCACGTTGAAGTGGTTCGCGCCGTAACGCACGGTGTCGATGGCTTCCGCGCCGGACTTGATGAGGGCGGTGACGCCTTCATGGTCGGTGCCGGGCATGGCGGACACGCTGCCGTCGGTAAGGGCCACGCCTGCCTTGCGGCCCGTGGGCAGAGCGCCCATGAGCGAGCCGAAGTAGTTGTGGTAGGAGAGCGAGTAGGCGTCCAGAGGCGTTCTGTGGCCGAAGCAGTCCGGGCCGACGGAGCTGTGGATTTCATCCACGTCGCGGTAGAAGCGCTGCACGAATTCTTCCACTTCGGGATAGTCGTTGCCGTGCTTGGGAGCCTCGAAGCACATCTTGCGGATGTCTTCATAGCCTTCAAAGTTGGCGTTGAGGGCTTCCAGCAGCTGTTCCATGGTGAGCTTCTTGGTGTCGAACACCAGATGCTTGATGGCGAGCAGCGAGTTGGCGGCGTCTATGCCCGCGGTCATGATGGGGTTCACCTGCGGATACTTGGTGCCGCCGGCTTCTTCGCAGATGCCCTTTTCCACGCAGCCCTGGTACATGACCGAGCGGAAAATGCTCGGCACCACCTGCAGACGGGCCATCTGGCTGAGATCGGAGTGATGGCGGGAAATGGTGAACAGGTGCTTGAGCTGCGCCTTGCAGGCGTCGTACACTTCTTCAAAGGTCTTGAACTCGCGAGGATCGCCGGTTTCCGCGCCCACCACCTTCTTGGTGGAGGGATCCTTGCCGTTGTGGAGCAGAAGTTCCACGACCTTGGCGAGGCAGGGCTGGTCTTCCTGCGTGATGAAGCTGCCCATGCCGCAGATGCCCGTGGACACGCAGCCGTAGTTGCCGCAGTTGCGGGCGTCTTCGAGCGTGATGCCGCCTTCGTACTGAGAGAAGCGGGCGAGGTTGCGTTCGATGACCACGGTGTTGTTGAGAATCTGAGGCTGACCGGAGCCGCCGCGGATGCAGTCCACCACCTTGTTCATGTAGGAAGTCTTGAGCTTCGGATGATAGAGCAGGGTCAGCGTGGGCTGAATGCCGCGCATCCTGATCTGGGTTTCCAGCAGCAGTTCTTCCAGCTCGGTGCTGGCGTCGCGGCCGTAGGCGTCCACGCCGCCGATGGTGATGGTCTGGCCGGTGTGACCGGAAAGCGTCTTGGCGTAGGAGCCGCCCTGGTATTCGCCGAGTTCCATGTGCTTGATCCACTGGAACTTCAGCAGGGTGATGACCTGTTCCTTGGTCAGCTTGCCTTCGTCGATGTCCTTCTTGTAGAAGGGATACATGTACTGACCATAACGGCCGGGGGAGGTGGCGCAGGCCATCTGTTCCACTTCGATGGCGAGGTGAATGAACCAGAAGGACTGGATGGCTTCACGGAAGTTGCGGGCGGGATATTCGGGCACGCGACGGCAGATTTCCGCGATTTCCAGAAGTTCGGCCTTGTTCTTGGGATCGGTTTCGGCTTCGGCCGTCTTTTCCGCAAGGTCGGCATAGCGGTGGGAATGGGCAATGACGGCTTCCGTAGCCACGATCATGGCGCGGTAGAGGTCATGCTTTTCCTTGTTTTCCAGCGTGGTGGGGCAGTCGAGGAGGCGCTTTTTCAGATCGTCCACCACCCAGCGCAGGCCCTTGTTGAGCGCCTTGGGGTAGTCGGCGATGCCGGAACCGGAAGCCACGCTCACGTTGTCGTAGTACATGCCGGCCTTGGAATACTGCGCGGGATTCACACCGTACTTGTCCTTGTACATCTTGTTGTTCAGGGCAATGCAGGTGCGGTTCTTCCACTTCTTGTACACCTTTTCGAGCAGATCCTGGGTCTCCTGCGGAATCTTCATTTCGCCGAGAGAGGTCATCTTGGCGAGCTGCATTTCGTCCTTGATCCAGGACACGTTCCATTCAGGATACGGATTCACGCCGCAGCGGATGCCCGTAAGCGTACCCACGATGGGGTTGCCGTCCAGAAATATCTTCTTGGTCAAGAGCACGCGTTCAAACAGTTTCGCACGGATGTAGAGCGTGGATTCGCCGGCGAACTCATCATACACGTCCAGAAGGCAGCGGAGGCGTTCCGGATCCATGACCTGAGGCGCAGTCATCAGGAAGTCCTTCAGCTCCTGAACGCGCTGTTCGGCGGTATCCCAGTTGATGCCGTAGCCCTGCCCTTCCACCGGGGCAGGCGAGGTGAACTGCATGACAGACATGAGGGGTCTCCTGTAGGAATGTTTTATGGGGGACAGGAAAAAATTGCTTGCTTGTTGCCGAGTACTATGCACAAAGCGTGCCAACTTTTTCTCAAAGTAAATAATTTATTGAAATATTTAATTTTTATAAAACATGCCGCGCGCGAAACCCGGAATAATCTTTTTTCGGACCTAAAAAAAACTTTCTTTTTAGAAAGAAATTTTCTATACATGGGAAAAATTTATCAGAAGCCTCCGGCAAAGGATTCCGCATGCTCATAGACAGCAAAAATTTCAGCGACGTCAGCATGAACGAGGTGATGACGCCGGCCATGCGGGCCATATGGGATCATATGAGCATAGGCGTGGCCATCGTGGACGGCAAAGGCATCTGCGTGTACATGAACGAGATTCAGGCGCGCGTGGACGGCTTCACTACGTCCGGCGTGGTGGGCAAGCACATTACGGAGCTGTACGTGCCCAACGGCATGGCGCGCATTCCCACCATGGAATGCCTGTACCGGGGCGAGCCGCTTCTGCGCAAGGCCTACTGGTACAAGACCATCAATAATTCCCTCTTCTCCTCCGTCACGGACTTCTATCCGCTGTTCGATCACGGCATGAAGGACGGCGTGCTGGCCTTCACCATCTGGGTGGACAGCGCCCTGCTTACCGGCGAGGCCAAACAGAACACCCGCGCGCCGGCCTCGGCCAGCGACAGCACAAGGTACACCTTCGAGAGCATCATCGGGCACGATCCGGCCCTGCGCGGAGCCGTCAGCGACGCCAGAGTGGCCGCCAAGAGTCCGGTTCCGGTCATGATATGGGGCGAGAACGGCACGGGCAAGGAACTGTTTGCGCAGGCGATTCACTCGGCAAGTCCGCGAAAGAATCATCCGTTCATTGCGGTCAACTGCGCGGCCATTCCGGAAAATCTGCTGGAAGGCATACTGTTCGGCACCTCGAAGGGCGCCTACACCGACGCCGCGGACAAGCCCGGACTTTTTGAGAAGGCCGACGGCGGAACCCTGCTGCTCGATGAACTCAATTCCATGCCGCTGGGCCTTCAGGCCAAGCTGCTGCGCGTGCTTCAGGAAAAAAGAATCCGCCGCCTCGGCTCCAATTCGGAAAAGGACGTCGATGTCCGGGTCATCAGCATTCTGAACGAGCCCCCGCTCACGGCCGTGAGCCGCGGCATTCTGCGCAACGACCTTTATTACCGCCTCGCCGTGGTGGGCATTGCCGTGCCGCCGCTTCGGGAGCGGCTGGAAGACATTCCGCTGCTCATCGCGTCGTTTCTTCAGCGCGCCGAAGACGCTCCCGCCGGCGTGCGCGTCTCCGACTCCGTCATGAAACTGTTCTGGGGCTATTCCTGGCCGGGCAACATCCGCGAGCTTCTGCACGTCATCGAAGGCAGCCTGGCGCTGCTCGGAAGCCGCAACGTCATTACCGAAGACAATCTGCCCCGGCAGTTCCGCGAATCCTGCCTCAGCAGACGCGCCGCCGAAGCCGCGCCTGCGGCCGTGCGGGAAGAGGACGTTCCCCTGCTGGACGACTACCGCAACGTGCGCCGCAACAGCGTTGTTCCTCTTAAAGAAAAGATCAACGCCTTTGAGTCGCGCTGCATACGCAACGTGCTGCGCGTAACCGGCGGCAACGTGTCCAAGGCCGCAAAAATCATGGAACTCACCGGCCCCGGACTGCGCTATAAAATGAAGCAGCTCGGCATAACGGAAGAAGACTACTGAACCGGAACGGCGGAATGTTCAAAAAATTCCGCCGTATTTTTTTGCGGGG